>NZ_JAFREK010000011.1:0-82591 GCF_017377535.1 Faecalibacterium sp. Marseille-Q4137 | reverse complement strand
ATATTATATATCATGCAAAAATACTACATATCAGACGGAGGATGTCATGCGCACCGAAAACGAGGAGATCCGGGATCATTTGAAATATCTCTCCCTGCTGGCACGGGATTACCCCTCGCAGGCAGCCGCCGCCAGTGAGATCATCAGCACCCAGGCCCTGCTCAAGCTGCCCAAGGGCACCGAACATTTTATGAGCGACCTGCACGGTGAAAACGAGGCCTTTGTCCACATCCTGAACTCGGCTTCGGGTGTCATCCGGGAAAAGGTGGATATTGTGCTGGGGGACAGTGTGCCGGAGCAGACCCGTGCCGGGCTGGCAACGCTCATCTATTACCCCAACGAGAAGCTGCCCCAGCTCAAAGCTGGGTGCGCGGATGAAGAAGCGCTTGACCACTGGTACACGGAGACCCTGCTTCAGCTCATTGATATCTGCCGGTTGGTGTCCTCCAAGCATACCCGGGAGCATGTGCGCTCCTGCCTGCCGTCCAGCTGCGGGTATATTCTGGATGAGCTGCTCCATGCCCACTTTGAGGACCACGACAAGGACCTTTATTACGGGCAGATCGTGGGCAGCATCATCGAAAATGGCCGCGCTGACCGGTTCATTGTCCGGCTGTGTGAGCTCATCAAGCGGCTGGCTGTGGACAAGCTGCACATCGTGGGTGACCTGTTTGACCGCGGCCCCCGGCCTGATATCATACTGGACCGGCTCATGCGCCACCACCATGTGGATATCCAGTGGGGTAACCATGACGTGGTCTGGATGGGTGCCGCCGCCGGAAGTCCCATCTGCGTCTGCACTGTGCTCAAAACGACACTGGCCTACCACAACCATGCCATGCTTGAGGACTGCTACGGCATCAACCTGCGGCACCTGCAGCGGATGGCCGAGCAGTTCTACGGAAATGACGACCTGACCCTCTGGATGCCCCACACCGACGCGGCGCGCGGCCCTTACACCGAGGGAATGCTCCACCGCTGTGCCGTGATGCACAAGGCCGTGACCATTCTGATGCTCAAGATGGAGTGCAAGGTCATCGACCGCAACCCGGATTTCAAGATGCAGGGAAGGGATTTCCTGCGGCACATCGATTGGAAAAAGGGAACAGTGACCCTGAACGGGCAGGCATACCCCCTGCGGGACACCAGCTTCCCCACCGTGGATCCGGCAGACCCCGCCGCCCTGAATGATGATGAGCGGCTGGTGCTCCGCAAGCTGGTGGAATCCTTCCGGCAGAGCGAGCGTTTGCAGCAGCATGTGGAATTTTTGTATGCCAAGGGCAGCGTTTACCACATCGAGAACGGCAACCTGCTCTACCACGGCGTGGTGCCTATGACCAAAAACGGCAGCTTTGCCGTGGAGCGGTTCGAGGGACACAACTACTCGGGCCGCGGCTTGATGGACTACTGTGACGAGCGGGCACGCTGCGGCTACTTTGCCCCCGAGGGCAGCGCGGCCCGGCGGAGCGGTCAGGACTTTTTGTGGTATCTGTGGTGCGGCAAGCTGTCGCCGTTGTTCGGCCGCAGCGCCATGACCACCTTTGAGCGGCTGTATATTGCCGACCCTGCCACCCACGAGGAAGTCAAGGACCCCTATTATACATGGTACAATGAAGAGGCCGCCTGCCGCCGCATCCTGGCGGAATTCGGTCTGCCCGGCACCAGCCACATCGTCAACGGCCATGTGCCGGTGCGGGAGAAGAGCGGCGAGAGCCCCATCAAGGGCGGGGGCCGTCTGGTCGTCATTGACGGCGGGTTCTGCCGCGCCTACCATGAAAAGACCGGCATTGCAGGGTACACGCTGGTGTACTCCAGCCGCACCATGTCCCTGCGGACCCATCAGCCCTTTGTCAGCGCCGAAAAGGCCGTGAACGAAAACATCGACATCGTGTCGCAGAAGAACATACTGGAAACGGAGAACCACCGCATTCTGGTGGAAGAGACGGACGAGGGAGAGACCCTGCGGGAGCGGGTGCACGACCTGAAGCAGCTGGTCAAGGCCTATCAGCTGGGTTGGATCAAGGAGACCTGCAGCGAGGATTGCGTCTGGTAAGGGGCGCTGATTGTAAAATTTTTGAAATAAGAAACAAAAATGTCGAATATCTCCGCAGATTCTGGGCAAAACAGAAAATAATCCGGCAGGGGAAAAGGGGGCTTTGCTTTTTGCCCGAAGTTGTGTATAATAAGATAGTTGTATCGTGAGGGTGTGTACCCAGCGGTGCGCGGAGAGATCAAGCAAGAACCCTGAGTGGCCCTGCCGCTGGCGGGCCTGCGACAAGGAGATTATAAAATTGGAAAAGTTTGTTATTACGGGCGGCAAGCCCCTGCATGGCGAAGTTACCATTTCCGGTGCAAAAAATGCGGCTGTGGGCATTCTGCCTGCCACCATTCTGGCGGCAGATGTCTGTGTGATCGAAAACCTGCCGGACATCAGTGATGTGGCAGTCAGCCTGAAGATCCTGAGCACCCTGGGTGCCAGCATCAAGATGCTGAACCGCAATACCTACGAGATCGACACCACCCACCTGAACAGCACCAACGTCCCGGACGATCTGTCCCGCCAGATGCGTGCCAGCTACTACTTCCTGGGTGCGCTGCTCTCCCGCTTTGGCAAGGCACAGGTGGCCATGCCCGGCGGCTGCAATCTGGGCCCCCGCCCCATCGACCAGCACCTCAAGGTGTTCAGCGCACTGGGTGCAGAGGACAGCGTGGACTACGGCATGATCACCGTGCGTGCCAAGGAACTGAACGGTGCCCATATCTTCTTTGATAAGGTCAGCGTGGGCGCTACCATGAACGGTATGCTCTCCGCTGTGATGGCACAGGGCCAGACCATTCTGGAAAACTGCGCCAAGGAGCCCCATGTTGTTGATCTGGCAAACTTTTTGAATATGTGCGGCGCGGATGTGCGCGGTGCCGGCACCGATGTGATCAAGGTGCGCGGCGTGGAAAAGATGCACGGCTGCACTTACAGCATCATCCCTGACCAGATCGAGGCGGGCAGCTACATGGTTGCCGCTGCTGCCACCGGCGGCGACGTTCTGATCAAAAATGTCACCCCCAAGCATCTGGAACCCATCACGGCAAAGCTCCGCCGTGCCGGTGTGGATGTGGAGGAATTCGATGATTCCGTCCGCGTCTCCCGCAAGGGCGATATCCTGCCGCTGAAGATCAACACCATGCCTCACCCGGGCTTCCCCACCGATATGCAGCCCCTGATGGGTGTGCTGCTCAGCGTGGCAAAGGGTACCTCCACCATCACCGAGAGCGTGTGGGATAACCGCTTCCGCTATGTGGACGAGCTGCGCAAGATGGGCGCAGTGGTGCAGGTGGACGGTCAGGTGGCCGTGTTTGAGGGTGTGGACAAACTGAACCCCGCCCCCCTGCGCGCTTCTGACCTGCGTGCCGGTGCGGCCATGGTCGTTGCTGCCCTGATGGCAGACGGCACCAGCGAGATCGAGGAGATCGGCCACATTGAGCGCGGCTATGAGAACATCGTGGAAAAGCTGCGCGGCCTGGGCGCTGAGATCAGCAAGGTGGAGCGGATGCCCGCCGCACTGGAATCGGCAATGTGATCATTCAGAACCTCTCAGTCTGTTTTGCAGAAGTTCCCCTGACAGGGAGCTTTTGTGAAGCAACGACGGAGAGGTTCGTTTCTTGAGGTTTGAAATGTCTGAATTCATCTCGTTATACTCTGGCTCCTCCGGCAACTGCAGCGTGGTGCGCACGGGGGAAAAGTACATCATCATTGATATGGGAAAGGGTGTGCGCACTACCTCGGCGGCACTCAAGGAGCTGGGCCTGAACATCAGCGATTGTGCGGGCATTCTGGTCACCCACGAGCACTCTGACCACGTCAAGGGGCTGGCTACCTTCCTCAAAAAGAATCCGCTGCCGGTATACGGCGCAGACGATACGCTGGATTTTCTGGATGCAAACGGCATTGTGCCCGCCACCTGTGAGCTGCGCACCCTGTCCGGCGGGGAAGAGGATGTGGGAGATTTCGGCGTGACGATGTTCCCCACCAGCCACGACGTGCCCTGCGTGGGCTACCGCATCCACACCCCGGACAACAAGACCATGACCATTGCCACCGACCTGGGAGTCCTGACCCCGCCGGTGCATCAGGCCCTGAGCGGCTGTGACCTGGTGGCATTGGAAAGCAACTACGACCTCCACATGCTCCGCAGCGGGCGGTATCCCTACTACCTGCGCTCCCGCATCGAGTCCAACCGGGGCCACCTCTCCAACGATGAGTGCTCGGCGAAGCTGCTGGAGCTGATCCAGGAGGGATGCAAGAAGTTTGCCCTCTGCCATCTCTCGCAGGAGAATAACACCCCGGCACTTGCTTTGCAGACCATGTTCAACACCCTGGGTGCGGCGGGTGTCGTGCCGGAAAAGGACTGCATCGTGCAGGCCCAACGCCGCAATGAGATCAGCCCCACGCTTACATTTTAAGAAAAAATGGCCCTCTTCATCATTGCTTTACAAAGCATGACGGAGAGGGCTATTTTTGTTGTTATGCCAGATCCGGCAGGATATCGGGCCAGAGGGCCTGCTCCTGCCGCAGGTCGGTGAAAACGCAGTCCAGATAGATCTTGTTTACAGCCGAGATGATGGTGCTGCGCAGGAGCTTGCGTGCATCATCAACATCCGGCTCCAGCTCGGAAAAGCTTTTGGTCAGGCCGAACACATAGGGCAGGTAGTTCTCCAGCTCATCGCAAAAGGTATCATACGCCTGCGCGGAGGTATAATGCGCCTGCTGCATCTTGAACAGACTGTCGATGTTTTCCATGGACAGGACATTTTTAGAAACCACGATGTAGATCAGGCAGGCCAGCTGATCCCGGGTATACTTCTTTTTGATGGGGTGGCTGATGATCCCTTTCTTAACGTAGTTGCTCACCATGGAAGCGGTGAGCTCCACCCCCTGAAATGTGCGGAAACACCCGTTGACAAACTGTACACTCTGATCCAGATAAAGCCCTACGGTGGGGAGTTCTGCATACCGGGGCAGGGCAAACCCTGCGGCGCAGGCCGCAACGCGGCGGTTTGATTCTAATTTCATGCGGACAGTATACCATGTTTTGGAAATATGGTCAACAGGAAATTAAAAACTTTTGAAATAATTCAAGAAAACAGTTGACAGGTTTTTGAAAAACTGATATAGTGATTCAAACAACAGGAAAAACTGCGGCATCCTCTGCCGCCGGAATGGAGATAAATGCTTATGAACACCAAGATCGTTGTGGATTCCTCCGCCAGCCTGTACACCTTGCAGGGCGTGGATTTTGAATGCGTTCCCCTGAAGATCATCACCGACGATGCCGAATATCTGGACAACGGCACGATGGATGCCGTGGGCATGGCCCAGACCCTGCGCACCTATAAGGGCAAGACCTCGACTTCCTGCCCCAACGTCAGCGATTGGCTGGCCGCCTACGAGGGAGCCGACGAGGTGTATGCCATCACCATCACGGGTACCCTGTCCGGCAGCTACAATGCCGCCCAGCTGGCCGCCGAGGAATACCAGCAGGAGAACCCCGGCAAGCGGGTGTTCGTGCTGGACAGCCTTTCCACCGGCCCGGAGCAGCGCCTGCTGGCCGAGCATCTGCGGGATCTGCTGGCTGAGGGGAAGGAGTTTGACGAGATCTGTGAAGAGATGCTCCGCTACCACAAGCACACCCATCTGCTCTTCTCGCTGGAGTCGCTGGCCAATCTGGCCCGCAATGGCCGCGTGAAGCCTGCTGTTGCTGCTATGGCGCGGATGCTGGGCATCCGGGTCATCGGACAGGCAAGTGAGGCCGGAGAGCTGGATGTTCTCTGCAAGACCCGTGGTGAGCATGGTGCGCTGGAGCGCATCGTGCTGGAACTCAAGGAGCACGGCTACACCAACGGCAGGCTCCATATCTCTCACTGCGGCAATCCCGCCGCCGCTGAGCGCCTGAAGCACATGGTAAAGGCTGTGTTCGATGGAGCAAAGGTGGACATCAGCGAGTGCGGCGGTCTGTGCAGCTATTATGCAGAGCTGGGCGGCCTGCTGGTTGGTTATGAGGACGCGGAAGCATAAGCGGACAACCCTCGGAAAAAAATCTGCCACGAAATTCTGCCACGATTGAATAGGCGCTCATAGCGGGGAAAGCCGTTGTGGGCGCTTTTTTGTTTGCAAAATCTTCCGCTCTGCGCTATACTAACAGCATCAAAAATCGCCGTGGGCGGCAGGGGAGGGATACCACATGTTCAGATTGCCCATCGTCAAGTTTTTCAACCGCATCTTCAACCGTGTCACGATCACAGTGGTGCTGGTGGCTTTACAGGTGCTCTGGCTGCTCTGGGCGTTCTGGTCGTTCACGGCGGGGCGGGTCTGGCTGAACGGTGCCCTGAAGGCGCTGAGCATCCTGATCGTGCTGTATCTGGTGCGCAAGGATGAAAACAGCGCTTATAAGATCGGCTGGATCGTTCTGATCGGTCTTTTGCCCCTGCTGGGCGGCGCGCTTTATCTGGCTTTTGGCAACAAGGCCCCCGCCAAGTATCTGCGGGAGCGGATGCAGAAGGTGGAACAGGCCCATCAGACTGAGCTTGCCCAGCCCGAGGGCCAGACCGATGCGCTGGATATCTCCAGCCGGAACCTGAGCCGCTACGTGGCAAAGTTCGGGCCGTATCCGGCCTGGAGGGATACCGCTGCTCACTACTTTTCCTGCGGGGAGGAGATGTATCCCCAGTTGCTGGCAGATCTGGAAAAGGCGGAAAAGTTCATCTTTCTGGAATTCTTTATCCTCCGTTCCGGCAAAATGTGGGACGGTGTGGAGCAGATCCTCCGCCGCAAGGCCGCCCAGGGCGTGGATGTGCGGCTGATCTACGATGATTTTGGCAGCCTGCTGGGCCTGCCCAGTGATTTTGTCATCCGCATGGAGAAGGCGCATATCCGCTGCATCCCTTTCAACCCGGTGGTGCCGCTGGTCTCGCTGGTGATGAACCACCGCGACCACCGCAAGATCGTGGTGGTTGACGGCAATGTGGCCTACACCGGCGGCGTGAATCTGGCGGATGAGTATATCAATGCAGAGCAGCGCTTTGGCTACTGGAAGGATGCGGCCATCCGGTTGGAAGGAGCCGCTGTCTGGAACTTTACCGTGATGTTCCTCAATGTATGGAACGCCTTCCGCCCGCAGGAGACCGATTACACCGCCTTTGCGCCCACCCGCCTGCCCGCAGTGCAGGATGGCGTGGTGCAGCCCTACGCGGACAGCCCGCTGGATGAGGAACCGCTGGCCGAGACGGTCTATCTGGACATCCTCTCTCAGGCCCAGAGATATGTTTATATCTACACGCCCTACCTGGCCGTGGGCGAGGAGATGCTGGATGCTCTGAAAAGTGCGGCCAAGCGCGGGGTGGACGTGCGTCTCATCCTGCCCGGGATCCCGGATAAGAAGCTGGTGTTCCGGCTCAGCCGTTCCTACTATCTGCCCCTGCTCAGGGCGGGTGTGCGCATTTATGAATTCACGCCCGGTTTCCTCCACGCCAAGTGCTATGTCAGTGATGACCGTGTGGCCGCGGTGGGCAGCATCAATATGGATTATCGGAGCCTGTTTCTCCATTTTGAGTGCGGAACACTGCTCTTCCATAACAGCCAGATCGCCGCTCTGCGGAAGGATGTGGAGCGCACCCTGCCGCAGTGCCGGGAAATCATGCGCTCCGACTGCCGCACCAATCTGCCGGGCACAGCACTGGACAGCGTGCTGCGGCTGCTGAGTCCGTTGATGTAAGCGGCTGCGCGCAGCACTCGGGGAACTTTTCCGCGCAAGTGAAACGGGCCATTCCATCGCCCGCCCTATTGCCTGTGGCAACAGGGTCCCACCCCAGCGGACACTTGCTTTGGAAAACTCCCGTCGGCTGCGTAATCTTACGCTCTTCTGGACATACTATGGGGCAAAGGCCCAACGGGCCGTGTGGAAAGGGAGCGTATCTATGAATCAGAACCATCGGGCTCTTTGGAGCTGTGCCATGGCGGCGGCGCTGCTGCTGACCGCCTGTGGCAAAACGAACGCCGGGTCGGGCAGCTCCGGCAGCATGAGCGGAAGCAGCGGCACATCCTCCGCACAGACCCAGACAGCGGCATGGAAAACCGGTCTGGGTGTGGTGACAGAGGCCACCGATCAGGACAGGGCAGGGAAAATTGAACTGGCAGCGGCCGCTGTCCTGCTGGATGACGAGGGGAAACTGGAGAGTGTTCTGCTGGACGAGCTGGAGGTGTCTGTTTCGGCGGACAGCACCGGCCATGTGACCCTGCCCACCGACTGGCGCACCAAGCGGCAGAAGGGGGACGATTACCCGCTGGCCGAGGTCTCTTCCCTGAAAAAGGGATGGGCGGAACAGGCGGATGCCTTTGCCAGTTACCTGATCGGCATGACCCCGGAACAGGTCTCCATGCTCAAAGTGGATAAGGATGGCAAGCCCACGGATGCCGACCTGCTGAGCGGGTGCACCATTGCAGTGGACCGTTACCGGGATGCCGTGACCCGGGCCTGCGCCAATGCCAGGGCACTGGGTGCCGCCAAGGGCGACAGGGCCGCGCTGGGCATCGAAGCGGTGAACGGGACTTCGGACATCACCGCCACCGATGACAAGGATGTGAATGCGCAGGTGGATGTGAGCATCGTGGCACTGACCACCGATGCGGACCGCCGTGTGACCAGCGCCATTGCGGATATGGCCGAGCCGGCCCTGACAGTGGTGTCGGACGGCGGTGTGACAGCCCCGGACCTCGTCAAGACCAAACTGGAGCTGGGTGAGGACTACGGGATGCGCGGCGCATCGGCGCTGGGCAAGGAGTGGTATGAGCACAGCGAAGGCTTCTGTGATGCCCTCAAGGGCAAGACCCGCACCGAGATCGCCGGGCTTTCCGGAGACGATGCCGACCTGAAGGCTCTGTGTACCATCGACATCACCGATCTGCAAAAGGCGGCGCTGGATGCCCTGAGCTGAGGAGGAAACCCTTTTCGGTCTCGCAATCGCGCACCGGCTCTCCCGGATAGGAGGGCGGTGGCATTCCGCTGCGTTTTCAGAGAGAAACCTCTCGCCGCGTCTGGCAGCTGCCGACGCGGCGTTTTTGTTTTGTCAAAATGACCGCTTTGCCGTGGTAAAGCAGTAAAGATTTGAGCAAACTGCGAAAAATCAGTTTTCCCCCTTGCCAAATGGCTGAAAACGCGCTATTCTATAACCACAGTTTAGCAATTTAGCATGGTAAAGCAATAAAACGAAGCTGCTTGCCACTGAGGGAGGAACCGTATATGAAACGTCTTGTATCTGCATTCCTGGCCGGTGCCATGGCACTGAGCCTTGCCGCCTGCGGCGGTGCCGCTTCCACTTCCACTGCCGCATCTGCCTCGGCCTCTGCTTCCGGCAGCGCTGCCGCATCCCAGGCTGCAGGCAGCGACCTGGATTACATCAAGGGCAAGGGCAAGCTGGTCATTGGCTACACTGTTTACGAGCCCATGAACTACACCGATGCCGATGGCAACTTCACCGGTTTTGATACCGAGCTGGCTACCGCTGTCTGCGAAAAGCTGGGCGTGGAGCCGGAGTTTGTGGAGATCAACTGGGACACCAAGGTCGTGGAGCTGGATGCCAAGAGCATCGACTGCATCTGGAACGGTATGACCCTGACCGATGACATCATGCAGAACACCGCTACCACCAAGGCTTATGCAAAGAATGCACAGGTGGTCGTTGTGAAAGATGGCATCGATTATACCTCTACCGCTGACCTGGTGGGTAAGACCGTGGTCGCCGAGGCTGGTTCCGCCGGTGAGGCCGCCATTGAGGGAGACGAGAACCTGGCACAGGCTGATTACGTTTCCAAGAGCGTTCAGACCGACTGCCTGATGGAAGTTGCCGCAGGCACTGCCGATGCCGCTGTACTTGACCTGACCCTGGCCAACGCCATGATCGGTGAGGGCACTGACTATGCCGACCTGAAGATCGTGGACGAGCTGAACGCCGAGGAGTACGGCGTGGCATTCCGCAAGGGCAGTGATGCTGCCGCCGCTGTGGATGAGGCCTTTGATGCACTGAAGGCCGATGGCACCATGCAGGCACTGGCCGATCAGTACGATCTGGCACTGGCTGACTGAATTTGTTGAAAAACTCCTTCCGTCATCGCGATGCGATGCAACCTCCCTCAGTGAGGGAGGCTTTTTGTTGCCGATGCGTGAAAGGCTCCTGAGCAGAGGGAACTTTCACCGGCTGTGATGGAAGGGGAATTTGGATTCTGAATAAAAAAGGTGTGTTTTTGTGTCTGTGATTCTTATGCGCCTGTCCGGCGCGTTCCTGCTCAATTGTGAGCTCTTTGCCCTGACACTGTTGTTTGCACTGCCGCTGGGGCTGGTGGTCTCGTTTGGCTCCATGAGCCGCTGCAAGCCGCTGGCCGGGCTGGTCAAGACCTTTGTCTGGATCATCCGCGGCACCCCGCTGATGCTGCAGATTATTGTGATCTATCTGGGCCCCGGCCTGCTGGGCATGAACAACCCCTGGCCCTCCGGCTCCGGCGGACGGATGGTGGCGGCGGTGGTGGCTTTTGCCATCAACTATGCCTGTTATTTTTCTGAGATCTACCGCGGCGGCATTGAAGCAGTGCCCAAGGGGCAGACTGAGGCCGGGCAGGTGCTTGGCATGACCAAAACACAGATCTTTTTCAAGGTGACCTTGCTTCAGGTCGTCAAGCGCATCCTGCCCCCCATGGGCAACGAGATCATCACGCTGGTCAAGGATACCTCGCTGGCAAACACCATTGCCAACAAGGAAATCATTATGATGGCCAAGGAGTACAGCGCAAAGGGCCTGATCTGGCCGCTGTTCTCTACTGCGCTCTTCTTCCTGGTGTTTGTGGGCGCACTGACCATCCTGTTCAACTGGGCTGAAAAAAAGCTCGATTATTTCCGCTGCTAAGGAGGCAGATAGATTATGGCGTTGCTCGAAGCTTCCGGTATCGGGAAAAATTTTGGCGAGACCCATGTGTTGAAGGACATCTCCCTGGATCTGGAGCAGGGGGAAGCGCTGGCGATCATCGGCTCGTCCGGTTCCGGCAAAACAACTCTGCTGCGCTGCCTGAACTTTCTGGAACGGCCTGACACGGGTGTTATCAAGGTGAACGGCGAGACCATGTGGGATGCCGCCGACCCTGCCACCCAGAAGGAAAGTGAGATCCGCAAAAAGCGGCTCCATTTTGGTCTAGTGTTCCAGAACTTCAACCTGTTCCCGCAGTACACGGCTTTACAGAACGTGATGCTGGCAGGGGAACTGCTGGCAAAGGAACGCCCGGAGTATCAGGCAAATAAAAAGGCCATCCACGCGGAGCTGGAACAGCAGGCAAGAGAACTGCTGGCGCAGATGGGCCTTTCGGAGCGGGCCGGCCATTACCCGCATCAGCTCTCCGGCGGCCAGCAGCAGCGTGTGGCCATTGCCCGCGCGCTGGCGCTTCACCCGGATATCCTCTGCTTTGATGAGCCCACCAGCGCCCTTGACCCGGAGCTGACCGGCGAGGTGCTGAAGGTCCTGCGTGATCTTGCTGACCGCAAGACCACGATGATCATTGTCACCCATGAGATGCACTTTGCCCGCGATGTGGCCGACCGCATCCTGTTCATGGATGGCGGCGTGGTCGTGGAAGAAGGCCCGGCCAAACAGCTCATCGACCACCCCCGGGAGGAGCGTACCAGACACTTCCTCGCACATTATTCAGAATGACCCGAACCGCCCCGGAATGCAGAGATGCACGCCGGGGCGGTTTTGCTGTACAGAGCAGGTTTGGGCTGCTCAGGACGAATCTGGTGTGTCGGTCGCTATGTGCATCACGGAGGATGATACGCCGTTGAGCATTCCGGATGAGGAGACCCCGCCTTCGGGCAATGCCGGAACGGGTTTCTGGAGCACTCTGTTCCAGCTGCTGAAGTATCTGGCCGGGAAGCACTGAAAAATTTGAAAAAACCTCTTGAAAATTCATCGCAACCTGATATAATACCCACATGAACAAAAACGTCCTGCCCATTGCGCGGCAGGGCGTTTTTGTCGGAAAAAATTCGTGTGATAAGGTCTGTGATGCTTTCCCAAGGAGGAACGTGCGTATGACGAAAGATATGACGCAGGGCAGCCCACTCAAGCTGATCCTTGCCTTTGCGGTGCCGCTGATGCTGGGCAGCCTGTTCCAGCAGTTCTATAATCTGGCAGATACCATCATCGTGGGCCGCTTTGTGGGCGTGGAAGCGCTGGCGGCAGTCGGCAGTGTGGGCGGTCTGAACTATCTGGTGCTGGGCTTTGTCAATGGCATTGCCTGCGGCTTCTCCATCCCCATCTCGTGGACATTCGGGGCAAAAGACTATGTGGAGATGCGCCGCTACACCGCCAATGCCGTCTGGCTGAGTGTCTTTTTTGCCGCAGTGCTTACCGTGGTCACAGTGGCCATGACCCGTTCCATTCTGGTCTGGACCAATACCCCGGACAACATCATCGATCTGGCGGACATCTACATCCGTACCATCTTTATCGGCATCCCGTTTACGCTGCTGTATAACATGACCAGCGCCCTGATGCGCGCTCTGGGCGACAGCAAGCGGCCCCTGTACTTCCTGCTGGTGGCAAGCTTTCTGAACATCGGGCTGGATCTGCTCTGCATCATCGTCTTCAAGATGGGCGTGTTCGGTGCGGCGTTCGCCACCGTGTTCAGCCAGGCAGTGGCCGGTCTGGGCAGCCTGTGGTACATCCTCAAGCATTATAATGAGCTGCGCTGGAACAAAGAAGAAAGCCACCTGAGCAGACAGCACTGTGTCAAGCTGTGCGGCATGGGCATCCCCATGGGTCTGCAGTGCAGCATCACGGCCATCGGTTCCGTTGTGCTGCAGGGTGCAGTCAATGGTCTGGGCAGTGACATCGTGGCGGCACAGACTGCAGGCGGCAAGGCGGCACAGTTCCTGTCCGTCCCGCTGGAGAGCATTGGCACGGCCATGACCACCTACGCCAGCCAGAACATGGGTGCTCACGACCTGAACCGTGTGAACAAGGGTGTGAACACCGCTCTGGGCATCGGCTGTGTGTACAGTGTGGCATCCTTCCTGATCCTGCGCGTGCTGGATAAGGCTTTGATCGGCCTGTTCCTTGAGAGCAGCCAGACCGAGATCATGGCCAACGCCCAGAGCTTCATCTTCTGGAACAGCGTGTTCTATATCCCGCTGGCGGTCCTTATCATTTACCGCTACACCATTCAGGGTCTGGGTTATTCCAGCCTGGCCATGTTTGCCGGTGTGGCAGAGATGATCGCCCGTGCTCTGGTGGGCTTCCTGTTCGTGCCGCTGTGGGGCTATTTTGCCGCCTGCATTGCAAACCCGGTGGCCTGGTTCTTTGCCTGCTTCTTCCTGATCCCGGCGTATATCGTTGTGTTCCGGAAGCTGAAACAGGAAAAAGCAAGACCGCACGCAAACTTGTAAAAATTGAGCCGCTCTTTTGCGAAACCGCAGAAGGGCGGCTCTTTTGTTGCCTAGTAGGGGAGGCCTTGGCGAAGAGGGAAAGCCTCACACAACGCCAAAGCTGAGAGGCTGTATAGAGCAGGGCCTGCCCAATTCCTTTACAAATAACACCAAAACGATTATACTATAAATAATTATGTCACAAGGGGGTGAGGAGCATGGAGCTGGAACAGATCGAGGGAACGGTGGAGGACATTATCTACGAGAACCCGGACAACGGCTACACGGTGTTTGAAATTTCCGGCGGCGGCACGGTCACCGTGGTGTGCGGGATCGTGGGCGAGCTCCATGCGGGCGAGAGCGTGGTCTGCCGCGGTAAATATGAGAACCACGCTACCTATGGCCGCCAGTTCCACGCCCAGGAGTGCGAGACCGATATGCCGAAGGATCTGGAAGCGGTATACGCCTTCCTTGCCAGCGGCTCCCTGCCTTATATCGGGGCGCGCACGGCCAATAAGATCATCGACAAATTCGGCGCGGCAGCGCTGGAGGTGATTGCCAACGACCCCGCCCAGCTCACCCTGATCCCCGGCATCTCGGCGGACAAAGCTGACCGTATCCAGCAGGAGTTCAAGCGGATGTTCGGAATGCGGGAACTGATCGCCTATCTGGCGCAGTTCGAGATCAGCCCCCGCCGCGCTATGGAGGTGTTCCGCGTCTTTGGCCCCAGTGCCATGCAGGCCATCTCCCAGAACCCTTATCTGCTCTGTGGGGAACCCCTGCAGCTGGATTTCCGCCATGCCGACAGCATTGCACAGTATTACCACATGGAAGGGGACTGCACCCAGCGGCTGGAAGCAGCGCTTCTGCGCACCCTGCGCCACAACGCGGGCAACGGCCACACCTGCCTGCCCCGTGCGCAGCTGCTGGACACGGCATCCCACTTCATCCAGCAGCCGCCCGAAAAGCTGGCCCGTGCGCTGGACCACTGCATTGAGACCGGGCAGCTTGGCGTAAAGATGCTGGAGGCGGTGCCGTATATCTATCTGCCTGACCTGCTGGAAGCAGAACAGGCCATTGCCGACCGGCTGGCCCTGCTGGCAAAGCGGGAAAAGCAGACGGTGCGGGACCTTGATAAAAACATTCAGGTGCTGGAGCTGACCCAGGGCTTTGCCTATGCGCCCCTGCAGCGGGAAGCCATCCGCAAGGCCATGACCGAAAACTGCCTTGTGCTGACCGGCGGCCCCGGCACCGGTAAGACCACTACGGTCAACGCCATCCTGCAGCTGCTGGAACATCAGGCAGACCGGGTGGCGCTTTGTGCCCCCACGGGCCGTGCGGCCAAACGGCTGAGTGAACTGACCGGCCGCAAGGCCTCTACCATCCACCGCCTGCTGGAGGTGGACTACTCCGGCGGTGTGGTCAGCTTCATCCACAATGACAAGAACCTGCTCAAATGCGATGTGGTCATTCTGGATGAGATGAGTATGGTGGATGTGAAGCTGTTTCAGGCACTCATTGCAGCCCTGCGGTACAGCTGCCGCATTATTATGGTGGGCGATGCCGACCAGCTGCCCAGCGTGGGGCCTGGCAACATTCTGGGCGAGGTCATCCGCTCCGGACTGGTGCCCACCGTCTGCCTGAACGAGATCTTCCGGCAGGCCAGACGCAGCCTCATTGTGGAGAACGCCCACCACATTATCAGCAGTGAGCCGCTGCAGAAGGGCGGCAAGACAGACGATTTCTTCTTTCTGGAATCGGACGGCGATGCGGCGCAGAAACTGGTGTGCGATCTTGTCACCACCCGTCTGCCCCGGAGCTATGGCTTTGACCCTGTCCGGGATATCCAGGTGCTCTGCCCCACCAAGCTGGGACCCACCGGCACCCAGGCGCTGAATGTAGAGCTGCAGAACCTGCTCAACCCGGAGCAAAAGGGCAAGCCTCAGCTCCAGAGCGCCTCCCGGGTGTTCCGGGTGGGCGATAAGGTGATGCAGGTGCGGAACAACTACGAGATCGTCTGGAACCGCATTGGCGGGGAGCAGGGCGTTGGAGCCTATAACGGTGATATCGGCATTGTGGAATCCATCAACATGCGCGACCGCTCCATGGTGGTGCGGATGGATGACCGCCGCCTGCTCTACCCGGCGGAAAACCTGAACGAGCTGGAGATCGCCTACGCCATTACGGTGCACAAGAGCCAGGGCAGCGAGTTCCCGGCGGTGGTGCTGCCGGTGGCGCAGGTGCCGCCAAGGCTCTGCTACCGCAACCTCTTCTACACCGGCGTGACCCGCGCCCGCAAATTGTGCATCGTGGCCGGGCGGCGGGATGTGGTGAACCGGATGATGTCCAATGTCCGGCAGAACCTGCGGTACAGCGGCCTGTGCGAATTGCTGAAAGAGAATCTGCCACCGGAACAGATGGCGGCAGAATAACCTCTCAGGCGCTTTGCGCCAGCTCCCCTAATAGGGGAGCCAGGCTGCTGACTTGCCTCTCCTACTAGGAGAGGTTTGGTCTATACTTTTTTACTGGCTTATGCTACAATATAAATTGATTTGATTTCCCGCCCGAACGGGCATTTACGATAGAAAACAGGGGAGCAGAGAAAGGAACGTTTCATTATGGCACAGAATGACATCGGCATCGATTTGGGCACAACGACCATTATCATTGCACAGGCAGGGCAGGGGGTCGTGCTCAACCAGCCCAGCGTGGTGGCAATGGATACCCGCAAAAACTCCGTGCTGGAGGTGGGCGACAAGGCCCTGGCCATGGTAGGCCGTACCCCCAACTATATTTCCGCCATTTTCCCGCTGAAGGACGGTGTTATCAGCGACCACACCATGACCCGGGAGCTGATCTGCCGGTTTGTGAATCAGGTGTACAGCTCCCACATGGTCAAGCCCCGGGTGGCTGTCTGCGTGCCCGCTGCCATCACCGGCATTGAGAGCGATGCCGTGGTGGAGGCCGTGATGGCCGCCGGTGCCCGTCAGGTCTACCTGATCGATGAGCCCATTGCCGCTGCACTGGGTTCCGGCATCGACATCACCCAGCCCGATGGCCGGATGATCATTGACATCGGCGGCGGCACCACCGATATCGCTGTCCTGTCTCTGGGCGGCAAGGTCAAGGCCACCAGTGTCCGTGTGGCGGGCAACCACTATGATGACGAGATCCTGAAGCATGTCCGCAACAAGTTCAGCATTGCCATCGGCCAGCGTACCGCAGAGCAGCTGAAAAAGAACGTTGCCTGCTGCCCCCAGAAGGCTGATTTTGACGAGACGATGGAGGTCAAGGGCCGCAGCCTGCTGACCGGCCTGCCCATCAAGGTGAATGTTTCCACCAGCGACCTCTACGAGCCTGTGATGATGTTGAGTGAGCAGATCGGCACTGCCGCCCATCAGGTGCTGGAAAAGACCCCGCCCGAACTGGCAGGCGATATCTTCCGCAATGGTGTGGTGCTGACCGGTGGCGGCGCACAGCTGCACGGCCTGCCCGAATACCTGAGCCAGGAACTCAAGGTGGATGTGACCGTCTCGCCCGATCCCGTGAACTGCGTGGCATTGGGCACTGCCATGAGCCTGGGCCTGAACGATAAGCTGGAGACCGGCTTCCTGGATGCGACCCCCCGCATGGGCCGCCGTTAACCGGGGCCCTGACCCGGCTTGTTAAGAAATTGGAAAAGTTGCAACAAAATTTTGTTCATACTTGTTGAATCAGGTCGGGAAATATTGTATAATGTTTTCAAATCGCTTTTTGCGCGCCGGGGTCTGCTCCGGAGTGCGGAGTAAATTATTATTAGGAGGAAGACCATGAATCTGGGTTCTGATGTGGTTATCACCATTACCGGTATCGTGCTGGTGTTTGCCATCCTCGTCCTGCTGATGCTCATCATCATGCTGGAAGGCAAGATCTTCGACGGTATGGCCGCCAAGAAGAAGGCAGCCAAGGAGCCTGCTGCTCCCAAGGCTGCCGCAAAGCCTGCCGCCCCCGTGCAGCAGGCTGCTCCCGCCCCTGTGGTGGAGGAAGGCATTCCCGGCGATGTGGTTGCCGCAATTATGGCTGCCATCCATGCCATGGGCAATGGCAAGTACACCCTGAAGGCCGTGCGCCGTGCTGCAAATGGCTGGAGCAAGGCTGGTGTCAACGACACCACCGCACCTTTTTAACACAGGAGGAAAAACATGACACAGTTTATCGATACTCTGGTCGGTATTTTCCAGAGTTCCGGCTTTGCACGGTTCGGTGAGCCGGGCGGCTACCTCTACGCGATCATGATCTGCGTGGGCTGCTTCCTGCTGTACCTGGCCATCGTGAAGGAATTTGAGCCCCTGATCCTGCTGCCCATGGCATTTGGCATGATCCTTGCCAACCTGCCCGGCAGCGGCATTATCCACATGCAGTACTTCGTTGGTGATGGTCTCGAGCACCCGATGTGGATCGAGATCCTGAACAACGGTGGTCTGGCCGATATGCTTTACATGGGTGTCAAGCTGGGCATATACCCCCCGCTGATCTTCCTGGGCATCGGCACCATGACCGACTTCGCCCCCCTGATCTCCAACCCCAAGAGCCTGCTGCTGGGCGCTGCCGCTCAGTTCGGTATCTTTGGCACTTACATGGGCGCTCGTCTGCTGGCCGCTACCGGTATTGTGGACTTCACCCAGAAGCAGTCCGCTGCAATCTCCATCATCGGCGGTGCAGACGGCCCTACCGCCATCTTCGTTACCTCCCGTCTGGCACCTGAGCTGCTGGGCAGCATTGCCGTTGCGGCGTACAGCTACATGGCTCTGGTGCCCGTGATCCAGCCGCCCATTATGAAGGCGCTCACCACCAAGAAAGAGCGTACGGTCGTAATGAAGCAGCTGCGCACCGTGTCCAAGACCGAGAGGATCATCTTCCCCATCATGGTCACCATCATTGTTTCTCTGATCGTTCCTGATGCTGCCGTTCTGGTCGGTATGCTGATGTTGGGCAACCTGATGAAAGAGTCCGGTGTTGTGGATCGTATCCAGAAGACTGCCGGCAATGAACTGATGAACATCATCACCATTTTCCTGGCTCTGTCTGTTGGCTGCACCACCTCGGCAAACACCTTCCTGAACAGCCGCACCCTGTTCATCATTGTGCTGGGTCTGATCGCCTTCTCCTTTGGTACCGCTGCAGGCGTTCTGTGCGGCAAGGTGATGTACGCCCTGACCGGCGGTCAGGTCAACCCCCTGATCGGCTCCGCTGGTGTTTCCGCTGTTCCTATGGCCGCCCGTGTTTCTCAGAAGGTCGGCCAGAGCGAGAACCCCTCCAACTTCCTGCTGATGCACGCCATGGGCCCCAACGTGGCTGGCGTTATCGGTTCTGCAGTTGCTGCCGGTATCCTGATCAACATCTTCGGCTAAGCTTTATCTGAACACTGCCGCCCCTCCTGTGCTGTACAGGAAGGGCGGTTTTTTATGTACAACCCTCTTGAATTGTGATATACTTATAAAGTAAGTGATTTTATAGAAGAACAGGTGAAACAATGGCAGCAAGTCTCCAACAGGAATTCTGCGCTCTGCGCGATACCTATATTGAAAAGCAGTTTGGCCGCCTGAACGATATGCAGCGGCAGGCGGTGTTTACCACCGACGGCCCGCTGCTCATTCTGGCCGGTGCAGGCAGCGGCAAGACCACTGTTCTGGTCAACCGCATCGCAAACCTGATCCGGTTTGGCTCGGCCCACGGTTCCAGCTGGACCCCCCGTGAGGTGACAGAGGAGGATGTCAAGGCTCTGAAAACGGCAATTATGACCGGCACCGATGCGCCCGCCTGGCTGGACGGGATGCTGCGGCAGAACGCTGTCCGCAGTTGGAACGTGATGGCCATCACCTTTACCAACAAGGCGGCAGGGGAGCTGAAAGAGCGCCTGCGCAATATGCTGGGCGGCGAAGAGGGGGACGAGGTGTTTGCCTCCACCTTCCACTCGGCCTGTGTGCGCATTCTGCGCCGCTGGGCAGAATCCATCGGCTACCCCCGCAGCTTTACCATCTATGATACCGATGACTCCCAGCGCGTGATGAAGGCGGTTTATAAGGAACTGAGCATCGACGATAAGTTCTTCCCGATCAAGAGCGCCATCAACCAGATGAGCCGCTGGAAGGATCAGCTGGTCAGCCCGGAGGAGGCGCTGCGCACCCCGGCCCGGGACACCAAGGGAGCCATTGCCGCCAAAGTCTACGCCGCCTACGAGAAAAAGCTCAGGGAGGCAGGAGCCTTCGACTTCGACGACCTGATCTACCAGACCGTGCAGCTGCTGGCGGAGCACGAGGATGTGCGGGAGTTCTACCAGAACAAGTACCGCTACCTGCTGGTGGACGAGTATCAGGATACCAGCGTGGCCCAGTTCCGGCTGGTCAGCCTGCTCACCGGCCCGGAAAAGAATATCTGCGTTGTCGGTGACGATGACCAGAGCATCTACCGTTTCCGCGGTGCCACCATTGAGAACATTCTGAACTTTGAGCGCATCTTCCCCGGCACCAAGACCATCCGTCTGGAGCAGAATTACCGTTCCACCTCCAACATCCTGAATGCTGCCAACTGCGTCATCCAGCACAACACCGAGCGCAAGGGCAAGACCCTGTGGACCCGGAACGACGAGGGCGACAAGGTGCAGGTCTATACTGCCGAGAATGAGCAGGACGAAGCCATGCACATTGCGGATGTCATCGGTGAGCACCTGAAAGAGGGCGGGCATCTGGCGGACCATGCGGTGCTCTACCGTATGAATGCCCAGTCGGCCCCCATCGAAAGCTACTTTACCCGCGCGGGCATTCCCCATAAGATCGTGGGCGGCCAGCGCTTCAATGACCGCAAAGAGGTCAAGGACATCCACTCCTATATGTCCATCGTGGCGAACGCCCGGGATGATGTGCGCCTGCGCCGCATCATCAACGAGCCTGCCCGGAAGATCGGCAATACCACTGTTGACGTGATCGCTGACCTTGCCGCCCAGCAGGGAATCAGTATGCTGGAAGTCATCTCCCACGCGGATGCATACGCCAAACTCAGTCGTGCCGTTATGCCGTTGCTGAAATTCTGGCAGATCTACGAAAAACTGCAGGAATCGCTGGAAACCAGGACACTGGACGAATTTGCCCAGGATGTCATTGAGGTGACCGGCTACAAGGCCATGCTGGAAGCCGATGCGGCCAAGGGCCACGAGGATGCGGCAGACCGCCTGCAGAACCTGGGCCAGCTGGTCAACAACGTCAAAAACTACTGCGACCAGCACGGCGAGGATGCTTCACTGGAAGGCTACCTGGAGGATATCGCCCTCATCAGCGACATTGACAGCTACAACGAGAGCGCTGACCAGGTGGTCCTGATGACCATCCACTCCGCAAAGGGTCTGGAATTTCCCTATGTGTTCCTCATCGGCATGGAGGAGGGGGTGTTCCCCAGCGAGATGAGCAAATACTCCGAGGCTGATCTGGAGGAAGAGCGCCGCCTGGCCTATGTCGGCATCACCCGCGCCAAGAAAGAGCTGTATATCTCCAACAGCGTCTCCCGGATGCTCTACGGCCGCACCCAGCGCAACGAGCCCAGCCGCTTCCTGCGGGAGATCGAGCCTGAGTATATAGAAGAGACCCGCAGCCCGGCGTTGGAACGCCGTTCTTCCATGGGCTGGGGTTCCAGTTACAGTGATACCGTTCCCGGCGGGGCCTCGGGCTACTCCGGCGCGTCCGGCTGGGGCCGCAATTCCAGCAGCTTCGGCGGCCGCACCGGCGGCAGCTACCTCAACCGGGAATACAATGCCTCTGAGCGCGGCGGTTTCGGCTCCGGTTATGCAGGCCGCGGCAGCAGTGCTTCCGGGTTTGGCAGCGGAAGCAGCGCCCCGCGCACGTCCGGCTCCTCCGGTTTTGGCGTGGGCTATGGTCGTCCCGCGGCCCCCAAGGCAGCGTCCAAACCCGTGAGCTTTCCGGGGAGCCCGGCAGCTTCCCGCCCGGCATCCACCGGCCCAAAGCATTACGAGGTGGGCGACATTGTGGAGCACAAGGTCTTTGGCCGGGGCAAGGTGCTGGCGGTCAAGGCCGCTGCAGGAGACCAGATCGTGGAGATCAACTTTGAAAAGGTCGGCGTGAAGAAAACCATGGCAAATTTTGCGCCGCTGACGAAAATTACGGAGGAATGAGAAAACTATGATGACCGTTCGATTGATCGCACATACCCCGGAACCGGAAAAGGTGGTGGCGGCAGCGGCCAAGCTCTGCTACTCCGATGCCCATATCACCGACCTGCTGGACGGCCTGACTGAGGAGAAAACGGCCAAGTTCCTGACCATGCTCAGCGACCTGGGCCATGCCAGCCCCATTGAACATGCCAGCTTCACCTTTGGCATTGAGGGTGTGAGCCGCACCCTGCTGGCCCAGATCACCCGGCACCGCATCGCATCCTTCAGTGTCCAGAGCCAGCGGTATGTCCGGCTGGACGACTTCCACTATGTCATCCCGCCGGAGATCGAGGCCATCCCTGAGGCAAAGGCAGCCTTTCTTGAGAGCATGGATGAGGATGCGAAGCGCTACCTGGACCTTGCAAAAAAGCTGGAGGACGGCCATACTGCCCGCTTGATGGCGGAGGGAATGCCCGAAAAGCAGGCCCGCGCCAAGGCCTCCAAACAGGCCAACGAGGATGCCCGCTTCGTGCTGCCCAACGCCTGCGAGACGAAGATGGTCGTGACCATGAACGCCCGCAGTCTGCAGAATTTCTTCCATTTGCGCTGCTGCTCCCGTGCCCAGTGGGAGATCCGTCAGCTGGCCGAGGAAATGTTCCGGCTGGTCTACCCGGTGGCACCCCATATCTTTGCCAAGGCCGGCCCGGCCTGTGTCAGCGGCCCCTGCCCCGAGGGCAAGATGTGCTGCGGCAGAACTGCCGAAGTCCGCGCAAAGTATGAGGCCATCAAGCAGGAGGCTGGTGTATGAGCAAAGGCAAGCTGATCGTTCTGGAAGGGCTGGACGGCAGCGGCAAGGGCACGCAGGCCAAACTGCTTGCAAAGCACCTGACGGTGACGGATCATCTGGTAAGAGAGATCACCTTCCCGGATTATGACAGTGATTCCAGTGCGCTGGTCAAGATGTATCTGGCCGGGCAGTTCGGCGACAAGCCTGACGATGTCAACGCCTACGCGGCATCCAGCTTTTATGCGGTGGACCGCTATGCGGGGTATAAGTCGGACTGGGGCAAGTTCTACGAGGAAGGCGGCATCCTGATCGCTGACCGCTACACCACCTCCAATGCCGTGCATCAGTGCTCGAAGCTTCCGCCGGAGCAGTGGGACACATTCCTGCAGTGGCTCTTTGACTATGAATACCACCTGCTGGGCCTGCCTGCACCGGATAAGGTGATCTATCTGCAGGTTGACCCGGCGGTGAGTCAGCGGCTGATGACTGCCCGCTACCATGGCGACGAGACCAGGAAGGATGTCCATGAAAAGGACACCGAATACCTGGCCCGCAGCCGCCGGGCGGCAGAATACTGCGCCGCTCACCTCGGCTGGGATACCGTCCACTGCACGGCAGGGGAGAAGATGCGAAGCATTGAGGATATTCAGGGAGAGGTCAGAACTCTTGCTCTCGCTGTTATTTGAAACAAAAGGAGGCATCCTATATCATGTACCGTTTGATGCAGCCGTCCGATTGGGCGGAGGTGCTGGCCCTGTGGCAGGCCCAGCGCGGCGACACGGAGGAGTTTGTCCGTGGCGCTGTGGAGCGCTTTGCCGGGGTGCAGAATGTCTACGTCGCGGAGGAAAACGACCACATTGAGGCTGTGGCACTGGCTGTGCCGGTGACCCTGCAGGGCCGCCCGGGCAGCTATCTGTTCGGTTTGTGCGGGCAGGGCAGCCTGCTCCTTGCGGGCCTGGTGGATACCCTGTGCGCCCAGCAGAAACTGCGGGGCGCAGGCTTTGTGGTGGCAGTGCCCGCCAGCCCAGAACAATCAACGCTGCTGCAGGATAAAGGCTTCCAGAAAGCCTTTGCCCTGCGCTGCCTGCCCCGGGAGGTGGAGCGCAACCTGTGGAGCCAGGCGGAATTCGATTCCGTGACGGCGAAAAAACTCTGCGAGCTGCGGGCAAAATACTGGCCCGACACCGTTCAGCTGCCGCCGGAGCAGATGGGGGAAGTTCTGCGGGACCTGTATTCCCGTGGCGCGACCATCGTATCCAGTGAGCAGGGCTACGGCATCTATTTCCGCAGGGAGGATACCCTTTACTTTGTGGAGATGATGGCGGAAAATGACCGTGCTGCCGAGGTGCTGATGGAAGCCGCCCGGGAGAAAGAGGTCATTGTGGAAAAGGCTGTCATCACGGTGGGAGCTGCCCAGAATCTGTTCCTGGGCGAGGGAACCCGGCAGGAGTATGGCCTCATCCGCTTTGAAGGAGAACCTTTTGATGTTTCGGAGAGCTACATGCGCCTGATGATGGATTGAAAGGAACGTGGATATGGCAGAAAAACACCAGAAAAAGAAAAAAGGCAGTGCGCTGAAGATCCTGTTGGCCGTGCTGTTGCTGCTGGTACTGACAGTCGGTGCGGCAGGCGTGTTTGCGTATAACGAGATCAACGGCAATGGAGAAAAGCCCGGTGCAGAGGTGACCGTCAGCATCCCCCAGGGCAGCGGCGTTGCTGCCATCGCAAAGGAGCTGAAGGAGGCTGGAGTGATTCGTTCGGCCTATCTGTTCCGCTGGTATGTGGGGCACAAGGGTGCCGCCGGAAAACTGCAGTACGGTGATTTTACGCTGCAAACCGGCGGATATTCCTACGATGGCCTGATCGCAGAGCTGTCCACGTATGCCAAGGCGGATTCGGTGCGTCTGACCTTCCCGGAGGGAACCACTGCCATTGCCATTGCCCGGAAAATGGAGGAAGCCGGTCTGTGTACTGCCGAGGAGTTTTTGGAAGAAGCCAACACCGGAGATTTCAGTGAGTACACCTTCTGGCAGTATGTCCCGGACGATGCCGATGCCCCCGACCGCTTTATGAAGTGTGAGGGCTACCTCTTTCCGGACACCTATGAGTTTTTGACGGACGATACCGTGCATCATTATGTTGCAACGTTCTATGCACACTTCGATAAGCAGTTTACGGACGAGATGTACAGGGAACTGGAAAAGCAGGAGCTGACCCTGCCCGAGGTCATCACACTGGCCTCTTTTGTGCAGGAGGAAGCGGGCAACGATCAGGATTCCAATGTGGCGCAGGTGTTCCGCAACCGTCTGGCCGAGGGTTCGCCCTACCCCAAGCTCCAGAGCAACACCTCCAGCTATGTCCAGAGCGATGAGGACAACAACTACCTCTGGAACTGGGTGGCTCCGTATTATGGCGGCTGGGAGGATATCCCCGAGAACATCCGGAATGCCTACGATACCTACACCTGCACCGGCCTGCCCGCCGGGCCCATCTCGAATCCGGGCCTTGCCGCGATCCAGGCTGCTCTGGCACCTCAGTGTGATGAGGAAGTCAGGGACTGCTATTTCTTTGTTACGGACCTTTCCGGTCACTACTATTACGCCAAGACCTATGCTGAACATCAGGACAACTGCCGGAAAGCGGCTGAAGTCAATCAGAGTTTGAAGAAGTAAGTCCCTCTCAGTCGGCTTCGCTGACAGCTCTCCCAAGGGGCGAGCCAATTGCGGCTCCGGAGTCAGGTTTGCAGAAACCGATCCGGTGAGGCGGTATCGCGTCAGCGATGACAGAGAGGGTGTTAAAAAGAGAGGACGATTTTATGTTACAGATCCCGGAACTGCTGGCCCCGGCAGGCGACTTGGAACGCCTGCGTTATGCCATCAACTATGGAGCAGACGCTGTTTATTGCAGCCTGCCGGAGTTCGGTATGCGGTCGGCTCCTGCCAATTTTACGCCGGAGCAGCTGGCCGAGGGTGTGATCTATGCCCATGCCCGCGGCCGCAAGGTCTATCTGACCATGAACACGCTGCCCACCAATGAGGAAGCTGACCGCCTGCCCGAAGCCATCAAGGCTGCTGCTGCCGCCGGTGTGGATGCCTTTATCGTGGCCGATCTGGGCGTGCTGGAAGCCTGTAAGCAGTTCGCCCCGGAGATCGATGTTCACATGTCCACCCAGACCGGCATCACCAACTGGGCCGCTGCGCGTGCCGCTTACAACATGGGTGCAAAGCGTGTGGTGCTGGCCCGTGAGATGAGCCTGCAGGATATCGCCACCCTGCGCGATAAGACCCCGCCGGAGCTGGAGATCGAGGCGTTTGTCCACGGAGCCATGTGCATGAGCATTTCGGGCCGGTGCCTGCTCTCCAATTACATGGCAGGCCGGGATGCCAACCGGGGCCAGTGCGCCCAGCCCTGCCGCTGGAAGTATTACCTGAGCGAGGAGACCCGCCCGGGCCAGCTGTATGAGATCGGCGAAAATGAGAACGGCAGTTATATCCTCAATGCAAACGATCTGTGCACCGCTCCCTTCATCGACCTCATCTGCAAGGCAGGTGTGGACAGCCTGAAGATCGAGGGCCGCGCCAAGACGTTCTACTATGTTGCCAGTGTCACCGCCGCCTACCGCAAGGCTCTGGATCAGTATCTGGCCGACCCTCTCAACGATAACTTTGAGCTGAGCGATGACGCTCTGGCTGAGCTGACCCGTACCAGCCACCGGCACTACTCCCCGGGCTTCTACTTTGGCCGCGAGCAGGCCCGTCAGGCAACCGACAGCGCTACTTATATCCGTGAGTGGGAGTTTGTGGGCACTGTGGAAAGCTGGGAGAATGGTGTTGCCTCCTGCCAGCAGCGCGGCAAATGGAGCCTTGGGGACACGCTGGAGGTGCTCTGCCCGGATGGCCGCAGCATCCCGCTGCACCCGGAGTGGATCAGAAACGAGGCAGGGGAGAGCGTGGAATCCACCCCCCACGCCATGGAAAAGTACACCATCCCCACCCCGGAGCTGGCCCCCATGAGTCTGCTTCGCCGGAAGGTAGAAACTCTTGACAAATGATTCCAGAAGCAGTAAAATAATAAAGTCAAAATGAACGATGTCCTCTGGCTCTAGTGGTCAGAGGACAGTTGAGGGCTCGTAGCTCAGTTGGGATGAGCGTTCGGTTCGCATCCGAAAGGTCGAGGGTTCGACTCCCTTCGAGTCCATACAGCAGAAAACCGCTCTGTCGTAGCGATACGGCAGGGCGGTTTTCTTGTTCGCAGTTCTATGAGACGGTGAAGATTATTCTGGCTGATCTGGAGCCGGTTCAAAGGTGGAAAATTACTGCTCTTCAAACCTTGAAAGTGCTAGAAATCAAGGCTTCATGCGGGTTAATGCCGTGACACATTCGATATGACTTCCATTGTCCAAACACAAATCAATGTTGTTTTCAACGATGGGCAGTCTGAATTTAATGGATTTGAGCCACTGACCGTTTGGCTGACGCTCCGGGTAGATCTGAATTTCAGAAATCAGATGTTCCATCAGCTTTTTACGTTCAAGGGGATTCATAACATTGTAAAGCTTTTCAAAGCAGACGAGAACCTTGTAAATGTTGTCGCCGGTAATTTTATCCGCTTCGATAGCCTGCTTCTTTGCACGGGCATCCATCAGGCTGTTTTCGGCTTCCTCGATTTTATCGTACATCCTGTAAAGCCGCTCGTCAAGGTCAGATTTGCGGATGATGTAATGACGGTCATCCGGGTCAAGTGTGTCGATCTCCTCCATGATTTTGGACTTGACGGAATAATACTGCCGCAACTGCTTTTCAGCGGAAGCAATTTCCTGTTCAATGGCAGTGGTGTCTACTTTGCTGTTGATCTTCTCCTGCATCATGGCGGCAAACTTTGGATTGCTGACCAGTTTGATGATAACCTCCACCACGGCGTTGTCCAGAACTTCTTCCTGAATTTGCTTGTTGAAATCGCATTTTTGCCCACGTTGCATCTTGCGATGCTTGCAACTGTAATAAGAGAAAGATTTATAGGGTGTGCCATCTTTCTTTCGCTTGGTGCATTTGTTGCTGTACATTCCAGCACCGCAAACGGGGCACTTGACAAGGGCGGATAACAAGTGCGCCTGTTCCGTCTTGCTGCGGTTGACTGGTTCGTATCGTTTGGACTGCGCCAACAGCTTGACCTGTGCGGCGTTCCACAATTCTTCCGATACGATGCCTTCGTGCAGGCCGTCCACCAGCAAATAATTCTCCTGTGGAACCTGATGATATTCGTTCCGGGTGCCGTGAATCTTTTCGAGTTTGCGGCGGCCAAAGGCGATTTTTCCGCAGTAGACGGGGTTCTTCAGGATGGCACGAATCAATGTTGCGCTGAAAAGGGGAGAGGTGCCATTTTGACGAGCAAGTTTCTGAAAGCCGTGGGTCTCCAGATATTTGGAAAGACCATTTGCACCTGTGTCCGTGTTTACATATTGCTCAAAAATCGTGCGAATGGCAGGGGCTTCATCCTCATTGATTTGCAGCACACCGTCAACCAAACGATAGCCATAAGGCGCAAAACCGCCGTTCCAGCGACCTTCCCGTGCCTTCTGGATGCGGCCTTCCATGGTTTGGACACGGATGTTCTCACGCTCGATTTCAGCGACAGCGGACAGAACGGAGATCATCAGTTTGCCAGCGTCTTTGGAAGAATCAATGCCGTCCTCCACGCAAATCAGGTTCACACCAAAATCCTGCATTACCTGCAGGGTAGACAGTACATCGGCAGCATTGCGGCCAAAACGGGAGAGCTTGAACACCAGCACATAGGCAACGCCATCCTTGCCGGATTTGATGTCCTCCATCATCCGGCAGAAAGATGCACGACCCTCGATGGATTTGCCGGATTTTCCAGCATCCTCATATTCACCAACGATCTGGTAGTCGTTGAAGTCTGCATAGGCTTTCATGCGAGCTTTCTGTGCATCCAGCGAGTAGCCATCGATCTGCATCGCAGTTGAAACACGGGTGTAAATGTAAACCTTTGTCTTTTCCTGCAACATAAGAAAACCTCATAAAACGGTTATTTCTTGCCTGTTTTCTGCTCCAAAAACTTAATGGAATCCAGATAATCCTGCTCCACATCGCTGAGGGTTTTAGCCTTGTATTTCCGATATTCGGTAGTAGCTTTGTCCACTGCCTGCTTGTGGGTCACACTGCCATTGCCAACAAGCAGCTGCTCGCCGCTCATAGTCAGAATACGGTCAAGGTGGTTTGCCCAATCCTGCATTGTCATGGGCTGTTCACGTTCTGCCTGACGCTCAGCAAAATCCAGATAACCGGAAACCAACTGCCCCATAGCACGAAGCTCTTTCTCGTGCAGATAGTTTTTGGCAATAGTAGCTTCTCGTAAAGTGGGCTGGTTTCCTGCAAAAGTGGTCAGACCCATAAATTCCTTTTCGGCATCTGCACGGTTGTAAATGACCTCGGCGGCAGTCTGACCGTGGATGGCATAATGAATTTTATTCTGGACTTTTTTGAAAAACTGGACGGAGATTTCTGCTTTTGGGTCGTAGTCAATGCTGGTTGCATAGATTTCCAGAACCTGACGATAAAACACTTTTTCGGAAGAACGGATGTCACGGATGCGTTCTAACAGCTCTTTGAAATATCCACCGCCGCCCAGATTTTTCAGGCGTTCGTCATCCAGCGCAAATCCCTTGCGCATATATTCCTTCAGGATGCCAGTTGCCCAGATACGGAACTGTGTGCCTCGTTTGGATTTGACGCGGTAACCGACGGAAATGATAACGTCAAGATTATAGTAATCCACGTCGTATGTCTTTCCATCAGCGGCAGTGTAGGCAAATTTTGCCCACACTGATTCCTTTTGGAGCTCGCCTTCCTTGAAGATGTTCCGGACGTGTTTTCCGATGACACTCCGATCACGCTGGAACAGCTCGGCCATCTGGTCAATGGAAAGCCAGACGGTGTCACCGTCAAAGGTAGTATCAATTTTGGTCAGGCCATCTTCTGTGGTGTAAATGAGGATGGAATTTTTAGGAGAGTCATCTGGACGATTCATTTTAAGCACCTCGTTCCGTGTATGTAATACAGTGGAAGGGGAGACCTTACCACTGTGTTGGGACAAATATTACAAGAATATTATATCATGCTGCAAGAGCGGTATCAACAGCATCTTGTTGATTTTTGTTGTTGGTTGAGGATACTGCGTTGTCTATCTCCAAGACCGATACGTACTTCTCAATCACATCGGCTAGAAAGGTTGCGAATGCGCTCCATTCATCGAGTGTGGGCGTAGAGCATTCCGAAGGGGTGGGATTGTTTTCTATACGATGAAAATTATTCAATAGGCAACTCCATTTTCTTGTAGCAGAACTTAGGACGTCCTGCGGATTCCTTCAGAAATGTTTCTGATCTATCCGATTAAAATTTTTAAGCGTTCCAGCTTTTCCTGTGCATTCTCTTTCCGGAAGCTGACCCCAATGCAGGAAACAGGGATGCACATTTCCAGCAGGCGGTCATAGATGCGGGCATGGGCTGTATCTTGTGGGTGCCGTATCTCGTCCAGCGTCAGGTTGGTGGTGACAATCAACGGCTTCCGGCTGCGGTATCGGCTGTCCACGATGTTGTAGATCTGTTCCAGCGCATACTCGGTGCCACGTTCCATACCGAAGTCATCAATAATAAGCAGGGGATAGCGACAGAGCTTGTCGATGGCTTCATTCCGCCCGGAAAAACTGCCGTTTAGTTCGTTTAGGATTCGGGTAAAGTTCGTCATACGCACAGGCACTTCCTGCTCCATCAGAGCGTTCGCAATGCACCCGGCAAGGAAACTCTTGCCTGTACCCACACCGCCCCAGAGAAGAAGCCCAAGGTTCTCTGAACGCATGGTCTGCCATTGCTCCACATAGCGGTGTGCATAGTGCATCTGAGGGCTGCGGCCATTGTCGTTTTCAAAGGTCCAGTCCAGCATTGCCGAGTCGGAAAATCCATCGGTTTTCAGCCGCCGCACAAGGTCGTTGTGCTTTTGCTGGTTGATAAGGGCTTCCTGCTTTGTCCTCTCGATGCGCTGGCAACTGCATTCGATTGGGTGCTTGTTTTTGCCCATCAGGGCAATGCCCTTTGCAAAGAATGCTTCTTTTGGGGTATGACATTTTCCGCAATAAAGCAGGCCATCCTCGCCATAATAATCCTCAGTGTTTTCGGGAATAATGGAAATGGACTGTTCCAAAGTTTTTTCAATCGTCTCTATAGGCTTTCTCCTTCCTTGAATGTGTAGTCCGGGATGCCCGGTGCTTGCTTCTGTTCTGACTTTTGCCGTTTTGCCCAGATGCGCAGGGTGGCGGCATGGTCGACGTACTTTCTGCCGGTGGACTGGATATAAGCGGACAACTGCTCAATCAGACTGTCCAGCCCTGCAAAGTCAGCCTTGAGCCGCTTATACTCCTTTTCCGTCAGAAAGACATTCCGGTATTCTCTCAACGATAGACAAGCATTGTTTGATTTTATCAGGTGGTTATCATTCAGGTTGTTCTTATTACGTTGGTTAGGTGTGCATTTTTGCGCAATCATACTGTGCAGAATTGCACAGTCAGCTTGTGCGCTGGTGCATACTGTGACTGCGCAATTCTGCACAGTATGCGGAACTTTGAGCAGAATGTGGCTGGGTTTAGAAAAGCCGTAGCGCACTCGTTCGACAAGGTCAGTTTTTTCCAATTCTGTAAAGGCGCGTGTCACGCTGGAAACGCAGCACCCTAAATCCTTCGCCAGATTGGAAAGCGGATAGATCACATAAATGCGTCCCCGATCGTCCACCCAGTTGTTTTTCTGGGAGAGTGTAGCACGGTCGAGCAAGAGTGTGTAGAGTATTTTTGCCGTATGACTTAAATCGGCATCCAACAAAAATCGGGCATAGGGCAGATACTGCGGCAGTGGCATATTGGGTCTCAAATAATCCGAAATGGCATTCACCTCCATTTTTATATCCGAATTAGTGCTAGACCGTTTGAGAGTTTTGGTTTCTATCATTGTTCAGACGATCTTTTACCGTCTGAAGATACCGACTGGCACGGTCGATAAAAATCAGCAGTTTCTCATTGTTCTTCGGTTCAGTAAGAATATCCGGGTATTCACGAAAGCACATTTCCCACCGCCGGACAAAGTCCTCCTGCGCTCCCTGAATCTCGCACATCATGGCTTCGCCATCTGCCAAACGGCGAGGTGAATAGATGCTCTTGACGGCATCCTTGAGATTCTGCTTTTCTTCCTTGTTGAGTCCTTTCTTATGCCCCTGAATGTCTTGCTTGAAGGTCGTTATAAACTCATTGCCCTTTGAAGGCGAAGAATACGAATCCGTGATACTGGAATCCCGTTCGCCTTTAGGCTTACGAAGCTCTGCCACAACTTCGGGACGCTTTTCCTTTGGAACCTTTGCAATCGAGGAAATTTCACGGTCGGTTGCCCGGATCTTTCCACTCAGGATTTCTTTCTGCGCTCCGGGTACTGCCTCCTCCGCAGCTTCCACACCTTTTGCAAATTGCTCTGCACGGTAAACATAACTTTCGGATGTTCCATGTTCCGCAGCGACCTTCGACCGTGAACCGTGCTTTGTGCGGTCTGGTTCATTTTGAACCAGACCACTTTCAGATGCCAAAGTATACTGATTGCCGTGAAACGATTTGATTTGCTTTTCCGCTTCTGCCTGCTTTCCAATCAGGAACTTTTTCTGTTCTGGGGTCAGGTTTCGCCGCCCAAGCTGATTTTTACAGATCCAGGCGAGTGCTTCATAACGGCTGGAAAATTCTTTTTCGATGACTTCAAATGGAATAAACAGGTATTTCCGAAGAATTTGATAGCGTGTATATCCATCCACAATATAGCCGTTCCACGTGATGATCGGATTCAGTACACGTTCTTCTTTTAGGATGTTCATTTCCAGTTGGTGGGTTTCCTCAAACGACGGAGGGTTGATTTGATTCTGGAACTCCGGATCGATTTTAAGCTGGCTCAGTTTTGTCATAGGCAAACCATCCTTTCTGAAATGAAATAGAATATCATTGTTCTTACGCCGTTCTCTCTGCATGGTGTTCCTGCCCCTTTCCAGCGGCGTTTTCCGGCTCTCCCTTGCGGGGTCATGGCCGAGTATCCCATGCAGACGGTCATTCGGTTCTCAAGGTTCGATGAAGGCTTGTAGAAAGCCAATCACAATTAAATAAGTGTTTTTAGGACGTATCAGGTCCGGTTTTGAGGGAGAAAACCGGACTTGGGAGGTCCGGTTCTTGTGAACGGCTCTGGATAGAGCATACCATAAAATTGCTCGATTTTTTAGGAAGTGATACTTCCGCTTTTTGCCTTCAAAACCGGAAGTAATAGTTCCGGTTTTGTGCAATATTGAATGAATCAACGACGATTTTTCGGAAACGATTTTTTCTACAAGAAATTTGCTTATTCAGTGTCTGTTAAGATACGCAGTCGGCACAGTTTATGTGCTGAATATCGGGTTTGGGCGAAGCTCAACAAGCGTTTTTGAAGTTGGATTTGAAAAATCTGATTCAAAAATTGCAAGGCGGTACCAACTCGCCCTGTTTGCTGCGGTTGCAAACTCGAAAATTTTTGTGCAGAAAAATAACCGCCCGCTTCAAGTTGAACTTGAAAACGGACGGTCCTGATTGCAAAATAATCTTCAAATTTGGGAAGCACGTTGAGAGGTTTCATAGCATTCGCAAGCAGGGCAGACGTATATACAACGTCTGCATCTGCAAGCAATGTGTCTGTCTATACAAACACCATTTGCTTTGCAAAATACTTGTTGGGGAGCACCCAAACCCTTGAACTGCATCGTGCCGATGCAGGCTGTGCGATTGCATCGCTGAATAGTAGCGTTGCTATACAGGATAGGAGCACCTTGTCAATAACGCCGCTGTCGTTATTCATCTACGCCAAAATCTTTTACCTTCAGCGTTTTACAGTTCTCCATCACGGTGCGCACAATGGGGGTGGACAGACCGTCCGGTGCATCGGCGGTAACATCCAGCGTTACCGAAACTTTGCAGCCATCTGCGCTGAGCAGGTGGGTGATGACTTCCTCCACCAGCCGCTGCACATCACGGTTGATGCGGGTGGTGTCCAACTCGGCAGTCATGTAGAACCGGGTGTTTTTGGGAGGAGCGGGAACAGCGGCAGGCTGCGCTGTCGGCGGCTGATGCAAGGTTACAGTGGGGTCAATGGGAGTGTCCGGGGGAAGGTTGAAAAGGGTGGGCTGTTCGCCGCCCTGAGCAGTTTGCGTAGGTTGCACAACTACTGCGGGAGCACTTTTTTCAGCCAAAAGCTGCTTGCGGGCAGGGTCCAGCTTGACCAAAAGATCGGAGGTATTGATGCAGTCCACAAACTGGTTATACCGTAGTTCAACATAGCGGTCGCCCGTGTAACCGACCGCAAGGGCAAAATATTCCTGCGAGTTCAGGCCGGTACGGATGGCATCTTCCAGCACACTGTACTTGGCAAGGCGGGGCAGATAGCAGTAGGTGCACAGATACTCCCACAGCTTCTTAATCTGGATACAGTCGGTGTCCTTCCACAGCACGTTGTTCAGCTCCATCAGCAGCAGAGCAGGTGCCCATTTGGTGATGAGAGTCTCGCTTTGCTGCATTTTGCGGGAAGCCTTTGCTACGATGCTGTCGGTGCCACCGGAAATGCGGCTGGCGTCCCACTGGATGGTTTTCATGTCCACAAAACAATCGATCTCCGGGGTCAGCAGCCAGCAGTAGGTCTCCTTGATGCGGGCCTCTACGGTATCATTGCAGCGGTGAAGGTTTGCGTCCACCTCTTTGTTCTGGGCGGCATCGAGATTCAATGTTTCCTTGTCATCCTGAATGGAGCGCCATGCACGGAAGTCCCGGACGGCCTGCCGGAGAGAGAGCATTGCCTCCTGATCCGGTGCCACGAAAGCCAGCATATTGCGGTAGGTGCGTGGCTTTGAGCCGTGGTTGTTCAGGATGTTTTCAGCAGCAGTGATGGCGGCACTCGCTCCTGCGTTGGCACGGTGGGTGTCCTCGGTGCGCAGAATGACCAACCGGGCCGCTTGCTCGTCCGGTACATCCAGCGAGGAAGCGGGGCAGACGTGCAGACCGGCAAACGGTTCCTCCCGGCGCAGCTTTTTCAGCCGGGATTCGATCTCCTCGATCACGTCGGCTTCGGCCACCTGCGTTGCACGGTCCTGCGCAGTTTTGCGCAGGGTAGGGCGGGTGTCGAACCAGTAACGATCTCCGTTGGTGTTGGTGTAAAGGTATGCCAGCGAGCCCCGCAGAGTGTTCAGGGCATCGTTGAAATCGGCGATGTTTTCGCCGGGCTGGACCACACCCAGCCGGATGCGGGAGGCTTCGATGCCCCGCACTGCCTGCGAGCGCACGGTGGGAGCGCTGCCCAGCATGATGGTGCGTGCCACCCGGCGGGATGCCATAATGCGCCCATACCGCTGGTTGCTCTGGTCCTTCTGGTAGGGGACAGAATTCTTGCCGTCGATCTCGGTGTTGACGATGGAGTTCCAGCCCTCCGGCAGATAGCGGATCAGTTCATCCCGGACGTTGGGAACATCCAGCGAAAGAGAACCCGGCATGATCATGGCACTGGCATCGCTGCCCATCCACAGCTCATGGATGACCGCAGCCATCAGCCGCAGCACGCCGCGGGTGCGCTGGAACCGCTCCAGTGTGGACCAGTCATCGTATAGGCGGTCGAAGATCTCCGGGTGGATGGGGTAGCAGGAGATCATCCGGTCGCGGTATTCCACCTCTTTGACCTCCGGCGGAAAATCGCTGGGGTTGGTCTGGTACAGCTGGCTAAACTGAGTACAGACCCGGTCGCGGGCTTCTGGGTCCTTGCAGTCAAGGAACAGACGGCGGCGCACAACTTCAAAGCCCTCGTTGGCGGCAACAGGCTTCCAGATGGATTCCATCCGTCCGAAGGTATGCTCGATGGTCTCCAGTGCGGTCTTTCCCGCTTCGCCGCCGATTTCGATGTCGGATTCCGGGATAGAAGCCACCACAAGGCTGTTCCGGCTGGCGCGGGCGGCTTCGGTGATCTCCTGAATAAAGGAGATGAAGTTGTCGAAAGAACCAGCGGGCAGACCCTTGACACCGTAGATGCGCTTTGCGTATGCCACCAGCTCGTCCATCAGCACCAGACAGGGACCGCAGGCATCGAAGAGATTTTTCAGTGCTTCGCTGCCGGGAGAAACGCCCTTTTTGTCGGCCTCCTTCACAAAATCATACAGTTCCGGCCGCCCAGCGGATTCTGCCAGCTGTGCTGCCATCTCGCCCCACAGGGTATTGATGGTGATGCCGGGGAAGTTGATGGGCCGCTTGGTGCGGGTGGGGTCCAGTGCGGTGCCCACCAGTACCGCCACATTTGCCTTGGGCAGGGCAGATACCCCTGCCTGCGCCAGTACCGGTTTGATGTTGGGGATGCGGTCTGCCGATACCTTGCCTCGCATCATGTGGTAAAGCGCCAGCATACTGTGGGTCTTGCCGCCGCCAAAGGCGGTTTTCAGCTGGATGACCGGCTCGCCGTCCTTTCCGCTGACCCGCTTGAGTGCCTGCACCAGCAGACCGGTCATGCCCTCGGTGACGTAGGTTCGGGCAAAAAATTCCACCGGGTCACGGTATTCAAAGGCTCCCTCACCCCTCGCTACCTGCGCCAGATCGGCGGCAAACTCTGCGTTTTTGTAGCGTCCCTGTGCCACATCCGGGTGGGGTTCCATCACGTCCCGCCAGCTTGGCAGACCGGACAGGGTCTTGCTCATAATACCGGTGTGGGCAGCCTTGGGCTTCGTCGGGGCGGCAACCTCCACCACGTTGGTGGAGCCTTCGGCGCTGCCGTAGCGGAGCTGGCGCAGGATCTTGCGGATCTCCTCAGCGGCTTCATCGTCAAAGGCTTCGCACAGGCGCGCCATGGTGTCCAGAGCACGCCATGTGTCATCCTCTGAAAAATCTGTGCCGCCGATGTGCGCCAGCTTGTTGCGCACACCCATCAGCTCTTTTGCCCAGGTGCGGTAGTCGATGGACAGCTTCCGCTTGAACAAATCGTTCCATTTGCGGTCAAACAGACGCAGGCAGTTTGCCATATCCAGCGAGTCCATCAGGGCGGCGTAATCGCCGTTGTCATCCGGCAGGTCCCGTACCTGATCGGAAAGGGTCATCAGCACCTCCTGCCACCAGTTGTCCTGATATTCCCGGCGCATTTCCTGACAGATATAGCCTGCCAGCAGCGGGTGCAGAACCCGGAACGCTTGCTGTACTTTGGTGTAATTCTCGCTCATTGTCTCGTTCCTCCCGGTATTGCGTCAAAAGAAAGAGGTCTGCTCCGGCGTTGCCTGCTGCAGCTCTGCGGCACGGGACTGGATCTCCCGCCATGCCACCACAAGGGCGTTGTAGGCGTAGCCCTCCTGCGTCCAGCCCTTGCGCTCGGCAAGGGTGTACAGCCGGTAGGCAAGGTCCTTGGCACGCTCGGCGTTGGAGCCCAGCATGGGTGCCACGATCTGAGCACACGCTTCCACGCCACCGGTCTCCATGGCACGGGTAAGCTGCTGGCAGAGCAGCCAGATGCTCTCCTCCCGCGTGTCTACTTTTTCCGGCAATTCCTCGCGGGTCAGCAGGCGGACGATGCCTTTTTCGGCGCTCAGCACGCCCTTTGCCGCCAGTGCCGCCACCGAGGTATTCTTGGCGCGTGCCAGCGTATCTGCATCGCCAAATTTAAGGTTGTTGAAGGCGTTCTGAGTGTACAGGTCTACGCAGAAGCGGCTGTTGGCGTCCAACTCGCCGTCCTGCTCGTTAAAGTACACATCCAGTTCCTGATTGATGATCTGCAGCGCACTGCGCACGGTCATGGCGCTGCCGTCGGCTTCCAGCACCCGGCCATAGCGGGAGTACACCCCCATGCCGGGGCCAATGGCGGACTGCGCCAGATCCACAGGTGCAATGTTGCTGCGCTGGAGTTTTTGCAGCGCTGGGCGCAGCTCCCGCTTCAGCTCTGCAATAAAGCCCCGGCGGGTGGTCTGGGGTGCATCTGCCGGGCGCTTGCGGCACACCAGCACAATGGAGGAGGCAAGGGCATTGGTGCCGGAACTAACAGGTCGATTAGCAAGTTCGGTACGCATCGGCCATGTGCCGGTGATGGCAAAGCCCGCCCGGATGATGGCACTGAGCATGGTCTCCCAGCCGGTGGAGGCGGTTTTGGAGTCCTCGTCTGTGTCGCTCTGCTTGTAGGCGTAGTAGATGGTTACAGGAATGTCCTCACGGGCGTACTGGTAAATTTGCTGGCAGGTGTGCAGCATTCCGTCTTCAAAGAAATTCCGCGCTTTTTCGGTGCTGCCCTCAAAGCGGTAGGGGGTCGCCACCAGTTCTTCGGCTTTGGGCACCAGCATGGTGCGAAATAATTTTGGATAAGTATTTTGTAAAGATTGCCGTAACCAAATATAGAAAAAGTCGGATAGGTCAGCGTAGCCGATGTTGTCATAATAGGGAGGATCGGTGGAAACCATGATGTTCCGCAGGCCACAATCGCTTTGCGCATCAAATTGTTTTGCAACACCAGGAATATTAGAATTGAATCTTTCAAGAACTTTAATAATACTTCCTAAACTTGTAGTGTAATCGCCAGCTGCCCCAGCAAAGACGTTGTTTTCAGCGTAATCCCAAAGCATGGGAATAGCTTGCCGACCAAATAAGTTTCGAACTTGGGTTTTGCTAACTTCCCACCGACAAAGTGCATTGCAAATATCAGTTAATCGGCTGACACCAAATGACAAATATACTCCAACAGCTTCACCGTATGCTCTTGCGCCGGAGCCGCCTGCGCTGAGGGCAATGTGGTCGTTGACAACGCCTGCGGCAACGGCATCGGCTTCCGCTTTTGCCTGCGCTTCTGCTACCAGTGAACTAAAGGTGGTAAGAGCGGTCAGCTGGCGGTTGGTAAAAAGGTCACTGTAATCTGTCATGCCAAAGGCAGGAGGGCTGAACCAGCGCGGATTTTCCGGCATGGCACCGCTGGGGTAACTTTCCGGTGCAGGAACATCAGCCGCAATGGTCTGCTCCACATCAGGAGAAAGATAAATGCGCCCATGTTTGCCTTCGCCTACAACTGCCATTAACTGACTGCCCATTTCGTGCGCTTTTCCATGCTGTTTGACATAGGCATCCGTTGTGATTTCGCCGCAACAAGGGCATTTGAAAACGGCACTGCGACCTACTTTGAACGATTCATATTCTTTAGGACATTTGCCGTACTGTACCTCAAAACGGACGCTGGTTCCCTCTGTGATGGGCTTGACCCATGCTTCCTTGCCTTTCTTTTTGGAAAGCACAAAGGTGCTTGCCAGCGGCATCTCACAGCCGCAGGCGGGGTTGGGGCACTTGACGGTGCGCGCCCAGATCCATGCAATGACGGTGGCTTCGCCGCCGCCAAGTTCATGGGGCACTTTTACCTTGGGGTACAGGTGACCGATGCGGCGGAACGCCTCCCGCTTCATCCACTCGCCGTAATACTGCACATCGGCGGCAAGCCCCTGCGCCCCCTGCCAGCCGGCTGCGCCATCCAGCCGGGTGCGGCTGTCCGGGTTGACCGGTGCCTGCCCGGCAAACCGGGGCGGGATCTCGATCATTGCCTTGTTGATCATCACCGCCACGGGGTTCAGGTCGTGGGCGTGGGCTTCCAGCCCCAGCCGCTGGGCTTCCAGCGGAATAGCACCGCCGCCGGCAAAGGGGTCCAGCAGGGCAGGCGGGTTATTGTTGTTGGAGCGCAGGATCTCTGCCTTGGCAGCCGCTAGCACCTCCGGGTCGTTGGAGTTTTCCCACTTGACCAGCTTTTCCAGAATGCCAAACAGCCGCTGTCGCTCGGTGTTCTGGGCTTCCTCGGTGGGGTACAGCTCCGGGTGGGCAGAGGGGTCGTCCACAAGGCTGGACCAGATCACGGCTCTTGCAGCCGCCAGCGGACGCCGTGCCCACCACAGATGCAAGGTGGACGGATGCCCGTGCCGGATGGATTTTTCCCGCGCTGCCTCCGCATTGATCGCTTCCAGCGGAAGGGCAACTTCGATCAGCTTTTTGGGCATTGACATTATCGCTTTTCTCCTTTCGGGAACGGCTGGAGCGGCTTTTTATTCAGGGTATTGGTGCATACGGTCGTAATAGGCCGTGGCCGATTCCGCGGAGGGTTAGAAGATGAAATCGGAGTTTTCGAGTTTTTTTCATCAGCCATTTTTCTTTCTCCTCACTATGATTTTCTTTGAACTATTCTTTCTGCATGTTGATTTGAACTTTGGTTGGTAAGCTGTAGTAGTTGTCGGAACTGGACGAGGGCGATGCGAAGGAGCTTTTCTTTCAATCCGTGTAAATCTCCTAGATGGAGTCAGCGGAATTAACTTGATCTTTTTTCCGAATCGTTTCTTCATAGCTATCACGCAACATTTTTATGTGTATAGGATAAAGAACATCAGATTTCCTATAACAAGAATTGCAACCGATAAAAGAAAGCAAATCATTGATGCCTTTATAAGGCGTACACGGAGATCTGTATTCTTCTTTTTGCTTTTCTGCACAGCAGAAAGCTGATAAACCCACTGCCAATCATAGTCTGACTGGTCGTGATAATCCTCCTTTTGTCTGTAAAGAATATTTTCAAAGCCTTCCGCATCAAGCATCGTTTGGTATGAAAAGCGCCACTGGGCAATAATTGCTAAAACAAGGCTAACGATCAACGGCGCAAACGCAACCTCAGTTAAATACATAATCTGCCAGTCCGGAATAGCCGAATACTCCGTCACAATCGGCAAAGCCATTAGTATAGCCGCAGAAAAGAGTGAAAAGGCTGTTAGCATCTGGCTGGATTGATTCAAAATGCTCTGTTCTCTTTTTTCCTCTAGATCAAAGGAAAATTTTCCAAATTCTCTTACATTTTCCATGCGAAGGAGGTCAGGGTCTTTGATTTCAGTTTCCATTTTCTTCTCATTTCTCGTAAACGACCTCGGCGTTCTGCACAAGGTCGCGGATATCAAAATTCACACTGGTGGCGGTAAAGTCCGGCGGGTTGCGGAAGGGGCGTTTCAGGTAGACCGTGTGGGTGTGGGCACCGTCCACCTCCACAATGGCAAGCAGAAACTCCTCCGGCTTGTTCAGCCCCGTCAGGATCTCGTTTTTGGAGACGGTAACGGTCTGGGCACCCTTGGCGCGTCCCTTCACCTCGATAAACCGCAGGCAGGCTTCGCCGCTGCGCAGCCGGGGCGGGATGGTGGATTCCACATCGTAGCCCAGCTTCTGGGCACTCACATCCTGCGGCAGGTAACCGAACGCCTGCTCCAACTGCATCACCGCATTCATGGCGGCAAGCTCGATGGCAAACTTGTCACCTTGGCTGAACAGTGTGGGCTGTGGAGTGCCCATCAGCTGCCGGAGCAGCCCACCGGGCAGCACCAGCGCACCGCCCACCACCACCGGCGGGGCGGGGGAGATGAGCTTTTCCGTTTCCAGTTCCGCAAGCCGCTTCTGCATCCGGGAGGCAAGCTCTTCTGCCCGGCGGGCCGCCATCTGGGAGTTGAGCCGGGCGTTGGGTCTACCGGCGGCTTCCTTCTGCTTCAGGTCTGCCGCCCGGTAGTCCCAGTATTGGATCTCAGCGGTCAGGCGTTCTTTCACGGCTTTGGCGGTCTTATCCAGCAGCTTCTGCTTCCGGGCTTTCACCTCGGCAAAATGCTGGGGCAATAGCTGCGCGATGGCATAGCTCCGGGCACGGTTTTCTACATCGTGTTTCAGCCAGTCCTGTGCTTGAATGTAGGGCAGGGCGGTAATACGCTCTGTCTCGGTGGGGGCACGGTAATCCAGATAGGGCGCGTAACCGGCGCTGCTGGCGGTGCCATCCTCCTTCAGCTCCACAAAGTGGACGTGCTGAGAGATAATCCGCTTGGTGCCGCCCGGCAGCAGAACGCCATCCTGAATGGCATCCTCGATGTAAAACAGCAGCCGGGGGGCGGTGCTGTCATCGCTGTCGTCCACAAAAATCGTGCCCTGCTTGAGTACCTCAGCGTTGCGCTCCCGCACAAGATCAATGACGGCTTCCAGCAGCGGATGTCCGGGGCAAAGCAACTCGGCTGGGATCATACCCTGCACATTGCAGCGCTCTTTTTCAAAGCACACCCGTTCGTATCGTTGCAACACCGGCTCCCCAAAGCCGATCTGCATATCCCGGCTGCGCACCGCCGCGGGCACAAAGGTGATCTCGTAGCGTCCGGTCTCGCGAGGGCGTATCTTGCCACCCACAGAGCGGAAGGCTTCCAGAAAGAATGCTTCGATAAAATGGGGCTGCAACTTGTGCGCCTCCATCCGCTCCATCTCTTCCCGGATGGCAGAAACCTTCTGTACGTCCATGGTGTCGTCCGTCAGGGCACGCTCATCCAACAGCTCCAGGAGCTTTTGCTGGTCCAGTGAGTTGTCCACAACCTGTTGCAACCGGGCACGGACGGCAGGGTCGTTGCCGTAGCGAACCGCCTCGATCAGCAGCTCCCGCAGGGGTTTGTTGTCAAAGGTCATCTTGCCCAGAATATCAAACACCTTGCCGCCCAGTGCGCCCCGTTCTTCTTCCAGCTTTTGGAACAGCCGCTGGAACACCATGCCCTCACGGGTCTGCGCCGAAACCAGATTCCACAGGTGGCACACCTCGGTCTGCCCGATGCGGTGAATGCGGCCGAAACGCTGCTCCAAACGGTTTGGATTCCACGGCAGGTCGTAGTTTATCATTAGGTGCGCTCTTTGTAGATTGATGCCTTCACCGGCAGCATCAGTGGCAATGAGGATGCGCACCTCCGGGTCCTGCTTGAATAGTTCCTCCACCTTGCGCCGCTCGTCCCGCACCATGCCGCCGTGGATGGTCACCACGGCATCGTCGTGCCCGAACAGGGTGCGGATCTTATCGGTCAGATAGCGCAGGGTGTCCCTGTGCTCCGTAAAGATAATGAGCTTTTCCCGCTGACCATCGGCGGCAAACATTTTGCTGTCGTCCTGCAGCAGCTTGGAAAGCTCGTCCCACTTGCGGTCTACGCCGCTGACTCGCACGGCATTGGCCATCTGCTCTAGCCTTTTCAGCGTGGAAATTTCCGCCTCCATCTCCCGGATGGTGCTGGCAGCGGATGCACGGTCGGTGACGTTTTCCTCGGTCTGCTCCAGCTCGTCTGCGCTGAAATCGTCCTCATCAAAATCATCTGCGATGGTAAACTGCGTGCCGGTATCCGGCTTGCCCAGTTTTTCCTCCGCCAGAATATGCTCCAACCGTTCCCGCCTGCGGTGCAGGGATTGGTAGATGGCTTCCGGCGAGGAGGCCAGCCGCCGCTGCAGGATGGTCAGCGCAAAGCCGACGGTTGCCTTGCGATCGTTGTTCAGATTCTCTGCCCGGTTGAACTCCTCCTGCACATAGCTGGTGACCTCGGAATAAAGCTGCCCTTCGGCAGGGGAGAGGTCATAGTTGACGGTATAAGCACGCCGCTCCGGGAACAGTGGTGTGCCGTCGAATTTGAGCAGCTCCTCTTTCACAAGCCGCCGCATCACGTCCGAAACATCGATGCTCTGGTTGGAAGAACGAGCTGCACCTTCAAAACGGTCGGGGTCCACCAGCGATAAAAATAGCTGGAAGTCCTCATTTTTGCCGTTGTGCGGGGTGGCTGTCAGCAACAGAAAGTTGCGGGTGATTTCCGACAGCAGCCGTCCCAGATTAAACCGCTTGGTGTATTTGATCTCACCGCCCCAGACGGTTGCAGACATTTTGTGCGCCTCATCGCAAACGATCAGATCCCAGTCGGTGATGCGGAGCTTTTCCTGCAAAGCTTCGCTGCGTGATAGCTTATCCAGCCGTGCAATACAGAAATGCATCTCGGTGAAGATGTTGCCGCTGACGGCGGATTCAATGCGGTCGTTTGTCAATACCTCAAACCGCAGATGAAATTTGCGAAAAAGCTCGTCCTGCCACTGTTCCGCCAGATTGCCCGGCGTCACGATCAGACAACGCTTCAAATCGCCGCGGGCGATCAGCTCCTTGATGAACAGACCGGTCATGATGGTTTTGCCGGCACCGGGGTCGTCCGCAAGGATGTACCGCAGCGGCAAGCGTGGCAGCATCTCCTGATAAACTGCCGTGATCTGGTGTGGCAGGGGCTGAATAGCCGAAGTGTGGACCGCCAGATAAGGATCAAATAGGTGCGCCAGATGGATGCGGTACGCTTCGGATACGAGGCGCATCTTATCAGCATCTGCGCCGAAACTCCACGGCAGACTGTCACCCAGCACATCCACAGTTGCCTCATCTCCACGATAGAGGATCTGACTGCCAAGCTGCCCTCGGCTGTTCTTGAATGTAACTTCCAGTGCTGCATTGCCATACCACTGCACCGCAATAACGGTCACAGTTTCCCTTGCCGCAATGCCGTTCAGCTGGCAGCCGACTGTGATCTCCTCCAGATGTGCCATGGAAGCTCCTTTCCGAATTGCCCACTGAGAACCTGTACTTTTACGGATTCTCAGGGCTTTTTACATATAACAACAGTATACCGCGAAACCCCGGCAAACGCAACAATTTCCGGCAAGAGTTCAGCCAAATCCCATTCATCTTCCACAAAAGGCTTCATGTATTCTAACCAATTTGAAAAAGTACGCTTTTCCGAATTCTCAGGGGCTTTTATTAAGTGGTATTTTCGAATTTCAAAGCCTTGCTGTAAAAGGTTCCAACGGGGAGATCACAGGCTTGTGCGGCTTGCTTTAAGCTCAACCGTTTGGCACGCCATGCTTTGTGGACTTCATAAAAGTTATCCGGCAAGGGACGAGGCGGCCTGCCGAATTTCACGCCCCGGGCTTTAGCGGCGGCAATACCTTCTGCCTGCCGCTGCCGGATGTTAGTGCGCTCGTTTTCGGCAACAAAGGAAAGCACTTGCAGCACGATGTCGCTTAGAAAAGTGCCCATCAGATCTTTGCCACGGCGGGTGTCCAGCAACGGCATATCCAGCACTACGATGTCGATACCTTTTGTTTGGGTGAGCAGTCGCCACTGCTCCAATATTTCTGCGTAGTTGCGTCCAAGACGGTCGATACTCTTGATATAGAGCAGATCGTCTTTTTTCAGTTTTCGCACCAGCCGCTTGTATTGCGGGCGGTTGAAGTCCTTGCCGGACTGCTTATCCATGAAGATGTTTTTCTCCGGAATCTTCAGTTCTCGCAGTGCAATCAACTGCCGGTCCTCGTTCTGGTCGCGGGTGCTGACACGAATATAACCATAGATATTAGCCAAATGTTACTCCTTTGGTTTGCGGCATTTCTGCCATGTGATTGGTGAATCATCAATCTAACACCTCCTTGTGGCAAAATAAAAGCCTGCACAATGGCAGGCAGGCTGTATGTATGAAAAAAGCCAAGAACTGTAAAAATACATTTCTTGGCCTCGAAATCGAATAGCGAATAATAGATTAGTCGTATCTTCTCAAAGGAATATTGGAATGGTAGATCTTTACATTGTCAAGGTTGTTCATGGTCAGAAGCTCTTGAATGCCCAATTCCATCATGGAGCTGTCTTCACAATTATAAGGGTTCATGACAATTTGACTGATAGAAGATTTTTTGAATTTATAATCAACATAGGGAACCAAAACTTTTCCGCGACGGAAGAAAGATACATCGGCGATATTCGAATTGGATTTTGGAGAACGTAAAGTTTCTTCTGGAATTTTTAGAACAATACGGTATTCTTGTTCCCCGTCAAAGTGGCTGTTTTTGAAAAAGCAGCGCATATTGTTGATTGGCTCCTTAAAAGACTGAACCAGTAAAGCACGATACTTGTCTAGTAAATTTAACTGAAGAAGGTTGGAATAAACATTGAATAGATGATCTAAAAATTTGATGACACACTTTTCTTTGTCGAAATTATTATAAATTACCAATCCACGAGAAAGCCAGATATCACCTGATAATCTTTTTCCTGTGTTGGTTTTGTATGAGTTGCTACCCTCAAACATATTCCATGCAAAGTCAAAACCAATATTGACGCCTGCCGATGAAGTTGCATAATAGTTCCACATATTAAGAGAATCACAGTTTTTGGAAAGCGAGCAGGTATAAGTACGGTAAGGCATATCTTTGTATGTTTGATCAACATTAGATATGGCAGAATATGATTGACGATAACTTTTCAAATCTTCTATTATAGATGGCTGCAAAAAGAACTGTTTGAATGAGCTCGAGTAATTGCCGTTGGTAAGTACATGCTCTATCAATGGGATGATTTCGAGAAATTCAGTAGAGTCGTTCAGAAATCTCACATCAGTAAAACGAAGGCATTGTTTTTCGATTATGGATAAAAGCGTGTCAATAGTACAGTAATGACACACGTTTGATGCACCACTGTTAAGCTCATCAGAAAAAGGGTCACCTTCATATGGCGTATCCAAGAAGTGGCAATGCGAGAGTGCTAAACAAGATGCAAATACCTCGGCTTCTGTCATCTTTGTCCTTTCTACTGATAAAGCAGCTTCTGACTTCAAAATCAGGAGCTGCTTTATCAGTTGTCAAAACCCTAAAATAAATTAAGTCATCTTAAAATATTTCAGCGCATCCCTTATGGCCGCTTCCTTTTCCGGTGGGCACTGAGGCTGCTTTGTATTTTCGGACGTCGCCTTATGGTGGTTCTCTCGCACCTCCAGACCGCATTTCTGCTTGACCTGCGAGATATACAGGGAAGAAACCTTCGGCCCAGTCTGTTCCAACACACGGGCCTTGATTTCAGGATAGGTCGCACCCGTCTCCCTTAATTAAAGATATTGTTGGGTAAAAAAGAAAGGTCAGTCGATTTTGCCGATGAAGCGGTAGTAGATTTCTACTTCCTGCTCACGGCTTCCGTCCTCGCCCTTGACAGCTTCGTGGACGGTTATTTTTTCAATTAGAGTGTTCAGAAGTTCGGCGGTCAGCTCCACAGGGTTGACATACTGTTTCATCAGGGCAATCCACTTTTCAGCATCCGCTGCGGTCTGTACGGCGGCTTCCATCGTTTCGTGAAGCTGTCTTATTTTTGTTTCAAGCTCCTTTTGCTCGTTCTGGTACTTCTCGGACAGCATATTGAAGTTATACTCGGTTATGCGTCCGGCAGACCAGTCCTCATACATTTTAGCAAACAGCCCGTCAACCTCGGCTTTACGCTTCTCTGCCTTTTTCAGCTCCGCAGCCTGCTTTTTCTTCGCAGAGTTTCTTTCCCTGTCGCTGGCATTGAGCAGGCGTTTCAGCAGCTTGTCCTCGTCTTTCTGTGCCAGCATAGACCAGTATTGCAGTCTTGCAAGCACATAGGCATACAGTACATCATAGCGGATATAGTGCATGGAACACTGGCGTAATCCCTGCCCGTTCTTGCTGCAATGGTAGTACCCGTATGGGTTCTTATTCTGCTTGTTTTCCCCATAGGCTAAAGACCATCCGCAGTCTGCACATTTTATCAATCCTGCGAAAATCTGTGTCGTACCGTTTCTGCGTTTCCTGCGTCTGCTTGCAATCAGCTCCTGAACTTTTTGGAACACTTCTTCAGAAATGATGGCTTCGTGGGTATTTTCCACACGATACCATTCTTCCTGCGGCTTCCGCACCTTTTTCTTGTTCTTGAATGAAATGTTGCTCTGCTTGTTGTGAATGCTGTGACCGATGTAGGTTTCCTCTTTCAAAATGCTCTTGACCTGTGCTATCGTCCACGCATAGGCTTTTTCTGCGGGCGCACCGGCGTAGATATTGGCGAAAGTCCCGTATCTTTCATAGTTCAGCCAGCCGGGGGTAGGTACTTTTTCCTCCACCAGAATCCGTGTAATGCTGGCGGCTCCACGCCCGTGTACAGCAAGGTCAAAAATCTTCTCTACAATCCAGCGTGTTTCCGGGTCGATCAGAAGATGACCTTTTTTGTCCGGGTCTTTTACATAGCCCAGCGGTGCATAGGCTCCATAGTGTGCGCCATTGGCAAATCTTGTGTGCATGGCAGCCTTGACCTTTTTGCTGGTCTGTCGGGCGTGCATTTCATTCAGGATGTTTAAGAACGGTGCAAGCTCGCTTTCTCCGTTGATGGTGTCCACATTGTCATTGATGGCAATGTAGCGTACTCCCTTGCTGGGGAAATAGATTTCCGTGTACTGACCGGTCAGGATATAGTTTCTTCCCAGACGGGATAAGTCCTTTGTGACAACGCAGTTGATTTTCCCGTCTTCGATGTCATCAATCATCCTTTGGAAACTTGGACGCTCGAAATTTGTCCCACTCCATCCGTCGTCAATGTACTCGTCTACAACGGTCAGCCCATGCTCTGCGGCATACTGTCTAAGCATCATGCGCTGGGTCTGGATACTGCCGCTTTCCCCCTGTAATTCATCGTCACGGCTCAATCTCAAATATAGTGCAGTGTTATAAATCGTTGTATTGTATGGTTGTTTCACGGTTAAAAATCCTCCTTCTAAAAGAAACAACCCACGCTTATACAATACTCGCTGGTACAAGTATATCATAAGCGTGGGCTGATTGACAGTCGTTATTCCGTATTTTTTCAGGAAGCGGCGGCAGCGTGCTGGATCACATCTTCCAGCAGGCTGTCAAGCGGCTTCCCATCCTGTGCGAAATGCTCCGATACCTTGATACGGACTTTCCCCATGACAAAATACTGGGTGCCGTCTTTTTCGGTAAGCAGGGTGCCGCTGTTTTTGTTATTGCTCTCGTTTTTGCTTTTTGCCATAGGCAGTTACCTCCATAAATGAAATATGCCCGACAAGGGAATGTCAGACAGGTGTACAGCCGCAGACTGTCTCCGTGTCAACCAAACCGTGTCAACCGGCAGAAAAGACTTTGAAAACAATCCACAGGCGCTCTATTATTACTTTTTACTTTTTCTTTGATTTCTTGGTTGACATGGTTGACAAAGGAGAGAAATGCCCCAAATATCAGGCTTTTCCCCGTCAACCGGCTGTCAACCAAAGCGTCAACCAAACTGTCAACCGGTGGCTTTTCAGAATGGAAGTTCCATTTGCCGGGCTTCTTCTTCCGTGATTTCCTGAAAACCGTCCCCCTCCGGCGGAGCTTGGTTGACACGCTCCCAGCCTTTTTGAGAACCGTATTTCTTATACCGCTTCGGGCTTTTGTAGGCTACCCAGCCCTGTATGATGCCGCCCGCAATGCCGGTATTCATAATCTCGCAGATTGCCCGTGTCTCCCAGTCTGCCGGGGAATTTAAGTTCCCCAGCGCTTCCTCATAAAGCTGCTTGGAACATACCCTGTCGCCGGTGTAGTCCTCCAAATAGGCGTAGATCATGCCGGCCTGTGTGTCTTCCTGCATAAAGTCCTGCTGGTGGGCGTTCAGGTATCGGTTCATTTCCATGCTGAATGACAGCTTATACTTCCCACTGCGATAAACCGTCATGGCTTCCGCCCACATCTGTTCGATATACGCCCTCGCCGCCGCTTCATCGTCCAGTATGTGAACCTCCGCCCGTTCCGGGTACACCGTCACGGGGAGAAAGCGCCGGTTGCCGGTGCGGTCACGGGGTAAAAAGTCCTGCCGGTTGGTCGTCCCTCCAAATACACATTGCCGCAGCCGGTCTGCCGGATGTGTCTCATACGGCACTTTGTAGGTTTCTTTCTGGCGGCTTAAGAATGACTTGATTTCCTCAATACTCTTGGCGTTGGCTGTGGCGATCATCTCCGACATCTCGATAATCCAATGCCCTTGCAGCTTGCGGTACACATTTTCATCGTCCAGCTTTTTCAAATCGTCTGAAAACCATTCGTCCCTGCCTGCCAGCAGCCGGAAAAAGGTAGATTTCCCGGCTCCCTGACCACCAACCAGACAGAGCATGACCTCAAACTTGCTCCCCGGTCTGAATACCCGCCGGATGGCTCCCATCAGGAACAGTTTCAAGGCTTCATAGGTGTATTCGTCCGTATCGGCTCCCAGAAAGTGATGCAGGGCGTAACGGATGCGCTCTGTGCCGTCCCATTGCAGGCTGTTCAGGTAATCCCTGACTGGATGGTAGCGGTTTTCATTGGCAACAATCTTGATGGCGCTCTGCACCTTTTTCTCGCTGGTAAGCCCGTAATTTTCTTCCAGATACAAAAGCAGGTAGTTCATGTCCATGTCGGTCAGCGTGGTACTGGTGCGCTCCCAGCCCAGCGGCTTCACAATGTCAATCTGCTCCGTCAAAAGGTTCAGGCGCAGCGCCCCGCGAAACAGAGGGTCACGCTGGAACACCGTCAGGCAGTTTCGGATGCTGTTCTTCACGCCGCCTTTCTGCGTCCCCTCTAATGTTTCCCGGATTTCTGCCGGTGTCTGCGCCGGTTCCATTGTGTCCATCGTCCTTTTGACCGCTTCCTGCGTTTCCGGCGGCAAGCTCTGAAATTCGCTGTTCAAGCCGCAACACCTCCTTTCCCTGTGCGGCGATCAATGCCGCTTTTTCTTCTATTTCTCCGTATAACAAAATATCCAAAAGGTATTCTGTGTAGCTTATCCTCTGCAACGCTTCCACAAAAAGAGGATGCCAGATGGCATCCTGCGGCTGTGGGGCGTGTGCTGTTTTCCAATGCTCCAGCAGGCGCAGATAATCGCATAGCACCCGGAAACAATACCGTTCCGTTTCCTGAAATCTCTGCTCCGCTGATTTTTGTCGGGGCTGTGACCTGTTGTGACGCTTCCTATCTGGCGGCGCATTGCCGGATTTCTCATAGGAAACGCCGAAGTCCTCCGCAAGCCTGACCGCAGCTTCCCGTTTCCCCAATCCATGCAGCAAAGCGGCAAAGTCGATCACATCCCCGGAAGCCCCGCAGCCGAAGCAGTAAAAGCGGCTGTCCACTTTCATGCTGGGCGTGCGGTCATTGTGGAATGGACAGCAGACCATGCCGTTTCTCCCCACCCGGATTCCATAGAATGAAGCAGCCTGCCGGGTGGTAACAGACTGTTTCACCGCTTCAAATACATTCAAATGCTCCCTCCATAAAAATACTGGTAGCGGTAAAGCTGCCGGTTATATCATAGCTCCATCTCATGTTTCTTTCTCTGTACTGCCTGTGGCTGCTCCCTCCGGCGCAGTGCGGTATCTACGGCGTTCTGCACCTGCCGTAGCCGTATGACTTCCTCCCGGAGTGGCTTGTGCTGCGGAGACAGTTCGGCATACTCTGTTTTTAACTGTGCGTATTCCTGTTTCCATGCTTTCAGGGCAATGGGTTTTCCGTCCAGTTTTTCTTTCAAAATACGGCGGGCGGCATAAAACAGCCGTAACTCCGCATCGTGGGATGTTTCAAATTTCTCCCTCTGTTTCTTAAACTTGATATTGTTCAATTCCGTATGAACAGGTTTTAGCCGCTGGTAATTCTCGCCCTCCCGTATCAATTCCTGCAATTCCTTTATCCGGGCAGATTTCTTTTTCATGGAGTCGCTTAACGCTTCAAATTCTTCGTTGACAGAGGAAAGACGCTCCTGCAAATCCTCTAATGTGAGCAGCTTGTTTTCCGTCAGATAATTGACGGCTTCGGCAAACTGCTTTAAGTTTCCGGTTCTGGCTTTATTGCTCCATGCCCCTGCGTTGCGCTGGTTGTAATAAGCGATCAACAGGTCGGCAAGGCTCGGTGTCTGCGGTTTGGAAAGTTCTTCTTTTACCTCTGCCATCCAGACAAACAGGGCTTTGATCTTCTTCCTCACATCCTGCATGAGCCGGTTGGTGGCTTTAATCCAGCGGTTCAGTTCCCCTTTCTCGGTGCGGATGCCCTTTGCTTCCATCTGCCGGACATTAGCTCCCTCGTGGACAGTAGGTATCAGGTCAAGCCCCTGCCGCACATAGGAACGGTGGTCGATACGCACATCCAGCCCTTTTTCCTCAAATTTTGTATTAACGGCAGCCGCCCACTGCTCCCGCCAGTGTTCCAGCGTTTCCGGCTCATGCCAGTCTGTTGTATGGACAGCGTTAAACATATAATCGCCGTTTTTATCCCGGATTCGGTTTCCATCTTCATCAAGAAGATATTCCCGACGCTGTTTTTGTCCCCATGTGCCATCCGGGTTCAAAGGGCGCATGGTTGTCATCACATGAAAATGCGGGTTAGGGATGCCGCCGTCCTCTTTCTCCGGGCTGTGAAAAGCAAGGTCGGCAATCATGCCTTTTGTCACAAACTGCTCCTGTACGAACTTCCTCGCCAGCTCCATGTTTTCTTCCAGCGTCAATTCATTCTGCATGGCAATATCAAAGGAATAGGCAAGCTGTGCTTTTGGATGTTTCTCGCAGTTCTCCACAGCATTCCAGAGGGTCGCCCGGTCAAGATATATTTCCGGCGCATGGGGCGGCAGCATGATTTCCGAAGCGATCACGCCGCCCTTTTTGGTGTAGTCGCTGACTTCTCCATAGTAGCTGCTGTAAAGACGCTCCCCGGCTCGATAGGCTGCGCTGGCAATGGCGCTCTGACCGGCGCTGCGCTTGATCTGTGCGATTGAAAAATGATAAAGTGCTATCCTTAGTCACCGCCTTTCTCCTGCCCGGAAATACGGGCGTGGTTTTCTGCGGCAGACCGGATGAAAGGCTCCGCCTGCGGCAGATTCAAAATGCTTTCCATGAGGGAATAAAATTCCGTTTCGGTCAGCTCCTTTGTCTGTGGCACAATGCTCTCAACGGCTGCCCCACGGGTAATCAGCCGGTGCGTCCTCTGTTTCCGGGAACCGCTTTCCAGATACGCCTGCCGGTTTTTCAAACGCTGCATTTTCCGTTTTTCCCGTTCCAGCAGGACAGTGGTTTTTTCATATTCCTGCTTTAACTGTTCCAAAGATTTTTCCATGTTCTCACATCCTTTGCTTATAAGATAAAGAAAGACCATCCGCAGACAGTCTGTGTCAGTGCTTCTATAAAACCCGATGAAAAGGGAAAACCACAGAGCGGATTTCTCTTTGCGGCGGGTACACAGGGGATAGCCGCTTTAGCGGCGCAAGGGGGTGTAGCCACCTTGTCGGAGCGAAGCGAACGCAGACCTCGGATTGCTGATTTTATCAGCGGCAGAGGTAAGCTCCGCAGGACGCACGATACATGGTCTTTAGACTATGTATAGAAGTGCGCCCTTAGTTCCTAAGGGATTTTGCCGTTTCCGGCAGTCTTGTCCTTTTTCTTGGAACGCTTGGAAAGATACTTCGGGCAGTCAACCACAACCGCCCGGAAGCTCTGTTTACATTCGTGCTGGCATTTCCGGCACAGTTCGTTGTAAGTGATACGGCTGCGGTCATTTAAGAAGAAAGACCATTCCAACCGCCGCTTGTTACTCATTCTTGCCATAACCGGCTCCTTTCTCCGTTTCTATCTGATGTACGCAGATAGGCTGTTTTGATGTAGCGTCTCGGTATCATTTTTAAGTTTTTTTCCCTCTGTATGCCCCTTTGGAAAGTGCGGCAGTATTGCAAGTCAGGGAATGATACCTCACGCTTATTTGTCGCTTCCCGGTACGGTTTCGGAGCCTTTTGCCATCCATTCAAAGAAAGCAATTTTGCTGACCTTGATAAGTCTGCCCCTGCGGAACGCTGGAAAGCCGGGTGTGTGTACCAGCTCATAGGCGCTCGCTCTTGAAATTCCCATAATCCGCTGAATGTCCGCCACATCCAGAACCAGCGGTAAATCCTCGTAGCTGTTCAATCTCTTTTTATCGTTCATTCTGTTCCTCCCATAAATCAAATAGGTTAAAATGCTTCCTGTTGCCGTTCTCCCCAAAAGCCGTTTTCCTGCCCCATTCCTGCGGTGTTTCCCTGCATTGGTGCGCCGAATGCGTCACTTCTCCTGCCGGTCATATCCCTTTTGGACGGTCATTCACTTGTCAAGGTACTGTGCGGTACGAAATTACCAACCGCAATCATCATAGCGTACTATCCTTGACAAAACAATGATTCTGCGATACCATGAGTGTAACGGATATAACTGAATTATATAATTACCATAAACAAAGGCAGGGGATAGGGATGGAGAATCAGTTTATACGGCATGAGCCATGTTTTGAGAGGATTTTGTTTGTCCTGACGCTGGACAGGAAGAAAATGAAAGAGCGGATTTTGATTGGGGAAGAACAGCAGATCCGCTTCCGTCTGAACGGGAGCCAAAACGCAGAGGTGCTTTGTGATATGACACGCCCACTGGGAACTTTTTTGATAAACTTTGAGCGTGACACGGACAGAGACTGGAACTTATACGGGCTTTCTCCGCTGCGGCAAGCTCTCCACTCCAACCGATGGAAACAGCCGGAGCTGGAGCAGGCGGCAAGCGAATTTCTTTGGGAGAAATATCTTAGCAACGACCCTCTGAAAATGTATGTGGCGTTCCGTATCTGGAACAGCTATCTGCTTGCCAGAGAACCCCGTGACCGTAACGCTGCCTGTGACCGCTTCATGGATAAAATGAGCAGACTGACCGGGGTATTCCAAAACGAAACCATGAGCTTTGACAGGGAGACAGGAAAACCGAAACAATTTCAAGCTGGCAGCCTTTATTTCAAAGGCGCACCGTCAGAAGATACCCGGCTTGACCTCTGGTTCCCGGACAACTGGCGCACAGAAGAATGTGTGTCTGCCTATGCGTCCCTCTACCCGTTGATTACCTATTATCTGAACAGGCTGAATGACTGGGGGCTTTGCTTCCGGCGGTGCAAGGTCTGTGGAAAATATTTTCTGGCAAAGAGCCAGCGGTATGAGCTGTGCAGCGACAAGTGCCGAAAAGCACAGGCGCTTCAAAACAAGCGGGAATTTGACGAGAGGTCAAGAGAAAATAACTATGACCTGCTTTATAAAAATGAATGCCAGAACTGGCGCAACAAAATAAACCGGGTAAAAAATACCGCAGGCTTTCCGGCTGACCGTCTGGAAAAAATACAGGCTTCCTTTTCCGACTTTAAGAAAGAAGCCTTACAGAGAAAAAAGGCTGTAAAAACAGGAACGGCCAGCCCGAAAGAATTTACGGACTGGCTGTATCAGCAGAGTAATGTAATTGTTGAGCTGACCGAGATATGAAAAACTTTCTATCGTCAATTTCGCATTATTGCAATAACAGATTGCTTCTTCCATGAATGGTAATATTATCATCAAACTTTTGGAAGAACTATAAATGTCCGAGGTGCCTTTGATTTCGACAAAAAAACAGGCTGAATTGTTACAAAGCTCGGACATTTCAAAAATTTTTTGAGAAATGGCGAAAAAAGCGGGGCAGCACACGCCGCCCCGCCGATCCCATACGGTTATTCCATCGCCCGCATTTGTTCAATCAGGGATTGCTTTTTCTGTCTGCGGATTGTCCATACAGACAAGATCAGTTCCATTCCGAACAATACCAGAATGAACAGTCCCATTTCCAAAACCGGGAATTTGTAAGGCACTACATTTCCGGCAAAAGCTCCTATACTCATTTTTCTGCAAGCAAAGATGGAAGCCGGAAGCCCAACGATCAGCGTCGCCAATGTTGCAAAGAGCGCATAGCACAGCCCCTCACAGATGTTCATTTTACATAGCTGTTTTTGTGTTAGGCCGATAGAACGCAGAATACTGTTTTCCTGCTTTCGGGCTATCTGGTTAGAGAGTGTCGTATTGATAAGGTTGATAACGCCAAAGAGAAATACCAACCATGAAAGTATCTCCATACTGCCAAACGCAAAAGAATTTGTCATTTCTTCATATTCAATCACTGTATTGATTTCATCTAAGGCAATATTACTATGGCTGGCAACAATATTTTTCAATTCAGCTCCCACATAGTTCGTTTTTTTAGGGTCATTTACAATGCTCCATGAATAGTCAAAAGAGGTGATTTCCGGGTGCAGTTCGTGGAACAATGCTTCTGGTGCAAAAAGAGTTGCCCCATCTAAGTGCATCCTGCCATGTCCTGAATATACCTTTGCAGGAGCGTATAACCCCGATATGGTAACAGAAACGGATGGCTGTTCTTCTCCCAAAGAAATCTCAACCGTTGAACCAACACCCATATCCTCATTCTGCTTTAGCACATTATAGTCAATTACAATACTACGGGAATCTGTTGGCATGGTTCCCTCTGTCAGAGCCGCTTCAACTGCCGCATAATTCTGGTCGGTCAGCATATCGCACATACCACCAGCTTGATGAATCTCTGTTTTATAAGTTGCATGGAGAGATTGCCTGCTTGGAATTATATCTGTAACGCCATCAATAGATAAGATTTCCTGCTTTAATTCCTCATTCAATGGATTTCCCGCTGCCATAACCTTTTCTTCTGTCATTTCAGAATCCAAATAAATTTTATAGTCGCCGTCTGGGAAAAACTGTCTTGCAAGCGCCTCTGGTGAGCGCAGCAAAACAATGGAGGATACCACAAGCAGGATAATTCCGCCCAAACTCAATGAGGCTACAATAGCAACGGTCTTTTTTCGGTCACGCCTAAAATTTGCAATTCCCATTGAAACAGGATTGAGCTTGATATTCTTTTTCCGGCTGCGGATGTCCTTTTGCGCCGGGGTAAAACGGACGGCTTCAATGGGGGAAATCCCTGCCGCAATTTTCACCGGCTTACGGATGGAAACAGATACCATGATCCAACTGCTTATAAGCGTTAAAATAACCGTTGCCACATAGGAAACAGCGTTAAAACCCTTGGAAAACAGGAGGAAACCGCCGCATACGCCCAGCACTGTGCCAATCAGAATCCCGATACTGCCGAGTTTGCGTCCCTCGTTCTTTACAATCCGCTTGATTTGCTTTGGTGTCGCACCAATCGTCCGAAGCTGCCCGTAGCTTTGGATTTTGTCATTGATGGAGATACGGAAGATACTCTGGATCACAATATAGCCGCCAATCAGAACAAGGGCAATCACACCTGCCATCAGTGCAAAATCAAAGGATTTAGAAGCATAGGCAAAATACTTACTGTTCATTTTGGGCATAGGAAGCTGATATTCCTCCGCAATCTCCCTGCAATAAGAGGTCATCAGTTCTTCGCCCAACTGGTCGCTGTTTTTGAAATGGACATAGGCGCGATAGCCAGTCGGGTCAAACCCTTTCCATTCTGTCAGGGCAGCGTTGGAAAGAATGATAGCGCAGGTATTCGCTTCTTTTTCATTTACGCTGTCCATAATGCCGGTAACGACATAATCACCATGAAAACTCTCTGTATCTAAGGTCACAGTGTCCCCAATTTTGGCATTGTTTCCATAGGTGGAAAGAAAGTATTCGCTTACGACAACTTCATTTGCTTTTTCAGGAACCCTCCCCTCTAACAACTCCATCTGCGCCTTGGTAATCTCCATCATTTGCGCGTCGCAATACACATAAGACGCATGATAGCCCTGTTCCGAAAGTTCCTCACCCAGCATATAGTAGCCGCCTACGCGCTCAAACTCCGGCAGTCCTTTCAGGGTTTCAATGTCGTTTTCCTCCACGCCCAGCCAGACCGCCTCATAAGTATCGACAACCTGATTGCGTTGCATTTGTGTCAGGGAAGTAGACACAATTCCCGTAAAGCAGATCAGAAACGCCGCCAGTGCAACGGCAATCACCACCATCAGATTCCGGCGCTTCTCGCTTTGCAAACTTTTCTTTGCCAGCTTCTTTGTAATGGCGCTTGTATCATTCTCAAAAGGCCATGTCATAGCCTGCCATCTCCTTACTCCACAATCTTGCCGTCCTCAATGCGGACAATCCGATCTGCAAGGCGGGCAATGTCGTTGTTGTGGGTAATCATCACAACAGTTTGCCGGAACTCTGCACTGGTGCGCTTGATAAGCCCCAGCACCTCGGCGCTGGTCTTGCTATCAAGGTTGCCGGTTGGCTCGTCGGCCAGAACAATAGCCGGTTTGGTAATCAAGGCGCGGGCGATAGCCACACGCTGCTGCTGGCCGCCGGAAAGATTGTTCGGCATATTTTTCAGTTTATCTTCCAGCCCCAGCAGGTGAACGATCTCGTCCAAAAACTTCTGATCCACCGTGTCCCCGTCCAGCTCCACCGGCAGGACGATGTTCTCATACACATTCAGGATAGGAACAAGGTTATAGTTCTGGAAGATAAAGCCGATGTTGCGGCGGCGGAAGATGGTAAGCTGTTCGTCGTTCATTTTCGACAGTTCTTTGTCCCGGACAATCACATTGCCGGAAGTAGGGGTGTCCAGCCCGCCCATCATGTGAAGCAGGGTGGACTTGCCGCTGCCGGAGGTTCCCACAACGGCCACAAATTCGCCGTCATTTACAGAGAAGTTCACGCCGTCAAGGGCGCGGGTGATATTCGGCTCTGTACCGTAATACTTTTTCAGGTCGATAGTCTGTAAAATTCTCATAAAATTCAATCCTTTCTTTGTTTGTTGTAAATGCGGAACGCTGCTGCGCCGGTGGCCGCCAACTGTACCAGAATCAGCACAGCGAACAGTCCGAAGCTCTCATAGTAGAACAGTTCATCCCAAAACAGGAGAACATCACAGAGGGCAGTCAAGGCAACCGTCCAGCGGATGTGCTGGGCCAGCCTTTGCCAGAACGCCAGCACAAGGGCAACGGGCGGGACGATCAGCAGCGCCAGATTCAAAATCATGGTCGGGGTCAGTTCCATTGCAACGCCTCCTCACTTTTGTTGATAAGGTCATTGCAAAACCCAAATGTCCGCGAAATGTTACAGCGGCCAAAAAATTTCATCGAAAATCGGGGTGAAATGTTACAACGCTCGGACATTTCAAAATTATTATTCAACTACCCTTAATCGAGCTACAATACTTGTTTTTCTAAAATAGCGAAACGAAACATGAGGAACTATAATCGCCACAACGCAAATAACAATTCCCTCTAATATCAACGGGAAAATCGTAGGCTGTATTGTAAACAGCCATAAGTCAGGTTGATTAAAGAAAGTAGGAAGAATTGTATTTGCAACAATAAGAGAGAGAGGTAAACCCATTACACAAATCAGAAATGCGTAAAACAATCCCTCCAATACGGTCAATTTGTTAATTTGTTTTTTCGTCATTCCGATGCTCTCTAATGTAGCAAATTCCCGTTGCCGGTTTATAATGCCCGTTATAATGATGTTGGAAAAATTCACAAGCCCGATACTTCCTAATAGAAACCCAATAAGGCCACCTATGATAAAAATAGTTTGTTTTAATCCATTCATAGTTTGTGCCAATGTTTCAGACGATGCGTATTCAACGGTAGGCAAAGAATTGATGTACTCGGTCGCTGGCAAAAAGTGTTCTTTTTCCACATCAAACACATAACTCATTATGGCTGGATTGTTATACAATTCCACAAACATCTCATTACTCATATAGAAAATAGGACAATCGCCGCCAACATCAGTGTAGCCAACATTCTTACCCGGAGATTCTACCAATGAAAAATCAACCACTGCACGCGCAATTACCGAAACCGTTTTATAAGGCAATCCATCTTTGTAAATGGTAACTTCCTGATTGAGCGGACAAAGAAATTCAGGAGATTCATTTGGGTTGATCGCTGAAATTTCTATAACATAGTTTCCACTTTCCAAATATGAGGTTAGTTGCTGTATATCTGTTTCTCCCTCAATGAAATTCAATTTAGGAAGTATTGATTTTTCTACCCCGTAAATATTGCAAAGAGGTCGATAATCAACACCGAGTTTTACTGGATAAGTTCTGCCATCAACCATACCACTTCGTATAAGGTGATTATCTTCTGTGTATTCGTCTAATACTTCCGTGACCAAACTACCATAATCATAAGTAACACTGACATCATCCAAAGTGTTTTTATAAATTCGACTTCCGTTCAGCACAGGAATATTATTTTCAATATCAGATATGATTTCATTACTAACAGAATCATCTTTAAATCGAAAACCTTGCACATTAGAAAATGTGTTTGGGCTTGCCACAACAAAATCAAATGAGGTAACAGAAGATACATATTTTTTAACATCAACACTATTTCCGATTGCGATTGCACTGTTTAGGAGAATAATGCAGAGTATCATGGATAAGACGATAAATATGGTACGCTTTGAATTTCTTATTAAATTTCTCCATGCCATTTCTGTTATTCTATTCTTAAACGAAAGACGATTCTTGTTGGCACTATGATAATTGTCTTTTTCATAGTATCTAGTTGCCTCAATGGGCGAAATCGTAGCTGCAATTTTGAATGGTTTCTTTATGCTCACCCAAACAGTAATCGCACTAAATATCCCGGCAACGACAAAAATAATAGGATTAAAACTCAAGTTCACAGAAAGATTGTGATACTCGCCTTTCATAAAATTAAGAATCCACGGAAGCATAAGTATTCCTACTATATATCCTAAAATCAACCCAATAGATATACCAATTATAGACAGCCAAAATGCTTGCTTATAAACAATTCGCTTGATTTGCTTCTCCGTTGTTCCGATTGTTCTTAATAAGCCATATTTCTTTATTTCTTGAACAACAGAAATCTCAAAAATATTGCGAATGAGCAAATAGCCCGTTATTACAAAAATCATAATAAAAAACAGGGCTGCTATTATGGCAATCCAATTTACAGATGTACCAGTGGACGGGCTGGTTCCCCTAATTTGCAAAATAGTTGTCTGTATAGACTGGATCGCTCCAACACATAAAGTCGTTACAGAAGTAAAAAGCATTGATGTTAAAACGATTGCTATTACAGCAACAATATTTCGTAATTTGTTGGCTTTGAAGCTTCTTTGCGCCAGCTTCTTTGTAATGGCGCTGGTGTCATTTTCAAAAGGCCATGTCATAGTTGTATCACCTCCATATTTGATAAGGGTATTGTAAAACCTAAATGTCCGCGAAATGTTACAGCGGCCAAAAAATTTCATTGAAAATCGAGGTGAAATGTTACAACGCTTGGACATTTCAAAAAAATTTACGGCGGGCAGCCGGAAATGGCCGTCCGCCGCGTTCTATTTTGTCGGCAGCATAATGGAAAATTCTGAACCCTTGCCCGGCTCCGAAACCACTTTGATATAGCCGCCTTGCCGCGTTACGATCTCGCGGGCCAGATACAGGCCAATGCCCACGCCCTGCTGTTCGTGTACTTCTTCCTCACGATAGAAGCGCCGGAAGATGGCAGCCTGATTGCTTTCGGAAATGCCCTTGCCGGTGTCGGTCACTTTGACCTCCACATACATTTCCCACAGCACCACTGACACGGCGATTTTCCCGCCTGCCGGGGTGTACTTCACTGCATTGTCCAGCAGGTTAAAGAGGGCTTCGGATGTCCACTTGCTGTCATGGAAAACGGTCAAATCCTCCGGGCAGTCCACGGACACAGCGATTTCCTTTTTCTCCGCTGCATACACAATCCCACTCATGGCCTGCGCCACGGTATCAAAGAGGCGACCCGGTTTCTTATCCAACTGGATCACGCCCGTTTCCAGCCGTGAGGTTTTCACAAGGGCCTGAAAGAGAAAGTCCAGCTTATCCGTCTGGCTGCGGATTCCCCGGATAAAGTCGGTGCGCTCCGCCTCGGTCATGGGCTTTTCCAGCAGGGTGTCCGTCGCCATTTTCAGATTGCTTACCGGCGTTTTCACCTGATGGGAAATATCCGATACAAGGGTCTGTAACTCCTGCCGTTCCTCGTCCACCCGGCGGCGGTTCTCCTGCATGATCTGGTAAAGCCTTGCCAGCCGGTGTCCGATTCTGGCAAGCTGGGTTTCGCTGTCCTCTGGCCGCTGGGGCGCTTCATTCCCGGCGATCATGTGGTCTAAGGTCTGGCACAGGTCAGCGGTAAACTGCGACAGCCGCTTTCCAAACGCCTGCGTCAGTACAAAAATCCCCACAAGGGCGCACAGCAGCAGCGTCCCGCCTGTCAGCAGCACCGCAATCTGTTTTGTCACAAGAAACAGGGCTATGGTGATCCCGGACATGGAGAGGGCAAGCCCCATTGCCACCCGGCTAAACAGCCGCTTTACCGAGAGATTTTGAAACTTCATTTTGCCTCACCTCCCGTCCATTGATAGCCCATGCCGTAAACGGTCTTGATGTAGGGCGCGCCGCCGTCGGATTCAATCTTGCTGCGAATCCGGCTGATGGAGGTTGTCAGGGTGTGTTCGTCTACAAACCGCTCGTCTATATCCCACAGCCTTTCCAAAAGCTGCCCACGGGTCAGCACTTGCCGGGGATTTTTGCGGAACAGGTTCAGCATTTTGTACTCCATCGGGGATAGGGTCAGGGGCTTGCCGTTTAGGGAAGCCGTCTGCTCCGAGAAGTCCAGAAACAGCCGCCCGTCGTCGTAAATGTCCTTAGCCGGTTTGTGGTGTTCCAGCATGGCGAACATGGCTTTGATTTTCCGCTGCAAGGCCCCGATCACAAAGGGCTTTGTGATGTAGTCCACCGCGCCCACCTCATAGCCCCGTATCTGGTCGCTCTCCTGATCGTTGGCGGTCAGGAAAATCACGATGGTATCCGGGTGCTGGGGCTTTATCAGCTTGCACAGTTCAAAACCGTTCCCGTCCGGCAGGTTGATGTCCAGCAGCACTAAATTAAATTCCCGCTGGCGGATGGCTTCGGCTGCGGTTCTGGCATTTAGGGCAGAAGTCACGCCGTAGCCGTCTGCGGTCAGGTTATAGGCCAACATCTTATTCAAAAAACTGTCGTCCTCGACAATTAAAATCTGCTCCATATTCTCACTTCCTTTGCTTTTTGCAGATAGTATAACAGGCAAATGTCCGAGAATTGTTACAAGGACAAATATATTTATCATTTTACAGCTTTTTTATGTGTACTGCAATTTTATAAAAGAAAGGACAGCAGTATCATCAAATTGCTGTCCTTGCGGTTTATTATAGCTGGTAGTGTATAAGCGTGGGTTCATCATATTTGGTGTGGTATCTTTAACTATGGGAAACTCCCTTTTGCAATCCTGAAGTGTCCATGCCCTCCAAAGAGAACTCTACACGGACTTTTTTGGAGTCGATCTCACCCTTGGAAAGTGCAATGACACATTCAACTTGCTGTTCATTAGTTCTGACAAATAATGCTCCGCTTTCACCATCGTAGGTAACAGGGAAGGTGAAATGGATCGTCTTTATCAGATGCTTGTCATCCCGCTTTTCCGGATACAGCTCTATAAACGAAACCATAGCCTGCAACAATGCCTTTTTATCCTCCGGCGACATGACATCGTAATACTTGCTGAAGCCTTCCAGCATTTCAAAGATGGATTTCTTCGTCATGGCAGATTTTTCAACCATAGCGATTTTCTGATCTACTTCATCAAGTCTTGTCTGTGCATCCTCGATCTTTTCATACAGGTCATCCAGAATACGATTCAGACTGTCTACTTTACTTTGATAGTGCCTATCCGCAATGTCAAGCTCCGTCAGTCTCTTTTCAGTCTGGAGCAGATTGCCGCTATATTTGGTGATCTCATTTCGGATTGCTGTCTGCTTCTTCCGCAGAGAATTTACATCTGTCTGGATATCAATCTTTTGAGAAATAAGCTCTACAAACTCCGGGATTGTCACCATGGAGGATATAACCTCTTTCACCTCGGTTTCCAGTTTGGTGCCGCTGTAATACTTGTTGGCAAGAGAACAGCTGATCCCGTTTCTATCTCTTCCGGATATGCACCGATAGGAAATATATCTCGGATAATAACCTTCTTTTCCGTTTTTCTTTTTCCTTGGCGGCGCAGTATAACCAAAGATGTTTTTTCCGCAGTCTGGACATCTGATCAGGCCGGTTAGTGGATAAACGGTCGTACTGTCACTTCGGGTTTTTCGATGGGCAACATTCTTTTTCAGCCGCTCTGCTGCTTTTGCAAAAGTCTCCTTGCTGACAATCGGTTCATGCACGCCATCCACAAGGATAATCTTGCTTTCATCGTCTTGCTTCACGACCTTCGTTTCGTTGTTCTTTCCCTCAACCTTTACCGTATGGCGGCGACCGTAGGAAATCATGCCTGCATAAACCGGATTACTGAGAATGATACGAACGGTTCTGTCTGTAAAGCCGGAGATTTTTACATTTCCGCGCTGCTCACGCTGGATGTTTTCATCATTAAGTTTCTTTGCAATGTAGCTGATGCTCTGCCCTTCCTCTGTGTAGAGCCGGAAAATTTCCTTGACCGTTTCCGCTTCTTTCTGATATATCATTAGTTTTTTATCCTTCAAAGAATATCCAAACGGGGCCTGCGCTCCGTTCCAGAGACCGTTTCTGGCTTTTTGCTGTCTACCGGCAAGCGTCTGTTCATGAATGTTCTCAAGCTCGACTTCCGCGACAGCTCCCATAATATTTGCAATCATCTTGCCGGTAACGGTTGAAGTGTCGATCCCGTCCTTGATCCCCAAAAGACCAATTCCATAGCTTGAAAGCTCCTGAAGGTACTTTGCGGTGTCACTGGTATTTCTGGCAAAACGGGAAAGCTTAAAAACAAGAACATAACGAATGTTGTCCTTCTTGCTCCGAATATCCTCCATCATCTGCGTAAAGGCAGGACGATGCTCGGCATTCTTTCCGGATTTCCCTTCATCCGTATATTTCCCGACAATATTGATCTTGCGCGCTTCCGCAAAAGCTCTAATTTCTGCTTCCTGTGCCTCAAGAGAAAAACCGTCCACCTGTATCAAGGTTGAAACACGTGTATATATGTATGCATTTTCCATGGACGGTACCTCCTTCATTCTGTTTTGTCAGTAATAAACATCTACTTCAAACAGTATAAACGATGACAAAAAACTTTTCAATAGCCGCAGTAAAAAAAGAAGAGGGCTGGATGCCCCTTCTTGCATCCAGCCCTCTTGGTCTTCTTCTGTTTCCATAGACTTATACTTCATCAGCAGTTCGGCGATCATCGTAGAACAACGAATGAAGTTTACGTCTCTCATCAATTCATTGTTCATAAGCTATCCTCAACGTTCGTTTTGCAATCCTGTTGTTTTTCTCCTATAAGCAGCTACAATTTCCGGTGGTATGTTGTCTATCAGAGCATGAAGCTCACAAAGCTCCTGCTCCGTTTTTCCGTATTTCAGTCTGTCCGCAATCTTTTCCTTGCTGGCATCTTTTGCTGTTTGTAATTCCGCTTCCAGTGCGCTGTTCTCATCAGAAAGCGCTTTGTACGCCTTATCATACTTTCTGAGCTTCGTCCGCAGAGCTTCTGTTGCCGGAACATATTTGTCCAACAATGCCTCCAGTTCTTCCATTTTCGATTTTTTATTAAGAAGATTGATATCTGTCATCAGTTTCAGTATCTGCTCCTTCATCCGGTTCAGATGGACAGCCTCCTTGAATACCCGCGGTGGGATATGGTCGCGTCCGGTTTCACCGGCACTCTCGCCGCGCTCCAGATCGGGGTATTTTTTGACCATGTGCTCCCAGAACCTGTCCTGCCACTGCGTCAGCTTCTTCTTGTTGCCGACGATTTCCTTGGCGGAGAGCCGCTTGTCCGCTGTCAGCGGGACAAAGCAAAGGTGCATATGGGGCGTTTTCTCGTCCATATGCACCACGGCGGATATAATGGTTTTGGGATCCTGGTGTTCCCGGATAAAATCCAGCGCCTCCTGAAAATAGGCCTTGATTTCGCCCTTTTTCTTGCCCTTAAAGAACTCCGGGCTGGCAGTCACCAGCGCCTCCACCACGCGCACGCTGTCCGACCGCGTGCGGCAGCCTGCCTCCGCGATCTGCTTTTCCGCCTCGGCGCGGTATTTGCGCTGCGGCGTCACCAGATGGAAATTGAGGTGGCTGCGCGCCGTGTCCACGTCGGGGTTGCTGGCGTACTTCTCCTTGGTACGCTCGTTGTGGGACTCGATGTGGCCGATTTCCGGCCCCTTGTACTTGGCAAAGCGGAGAATGGCGTACTGTGCTTTCATCGGCGCTCCCCTCGCTTCACCCACACGATGTCGCAGTCCAGCACGTCGGCCAGTTCCACGACCTCCTTGTAGCGGATGCTCTCCCTTTGCAATTTTGCGGACAGATTGGAAACACTGTCCGACCAGCCATATTCATCATGTAACAAGTCAACAACTTCCTGCATGGTAAAACCGGCGCGAACGATCTGCGCCTTGATCTCATTGCGTACACTCATATTCAAATTTCCTCCAAAATTCAGATGATGAAAAAGCGAAGCCAGCACGCCATTCGGCGCATCCGCTTCGCTGTATCGTGAAAAATTCTATTGTCGTCAAATCCGCTCAGAATCGCCGTTATGATGTCCTGTTCACAGGTGGCACCTATCGACTTTTCTGTTCTGTGTGACTTTACTCTAAAACGTGTGATTCTCCACGCTTCCACGTACTCGCTTTGCTGTTCCGAGAAGAGCGATTCCGTGAAACCATTTCTGCCATCAGGCAAATAATTTACGGATTTCACTTGGCTTGATTTCGTGCCCGAAAATATAGGCTTTGCCGGTCAGAGTTTTTCATATAGCGGCGTTTCAGGAAAGTAAAACGTACATACGTACACGGCGCAGTCGCAGAAAAATCATCGCCAGTCCTCCGGTACGTACGTATACTCTGAAACATCAGAAAACCCGTTTATATTAGGTCTGGCAATCGCTTCAATACCGAAGAAGCCCCATACACGCCGTCCGGCAGCATTGGTGATCTTGTTGCAGTATTCAAGATTGTACTTGCTTTGGTTCGCAATCACACTCTCGCTGAAGCTGCGGCGCTTTAACGGTGTCAGATTATTTTCCTCACACCACATCCGGTAAATTTCGTACAAGTCTTTAGAGCTGATGGTGCAGTCCGCCTTCAGCCGGATATAGCCCTCGGATTCCAGAAAATCAAAGACGTTATTGTTATCTCGCTTCACTGCCTCCCGGTTATCCCGTGTGCGCTGGCTTTCCGTGAATTTGAAGTTGTTGGCGGCAAGCCGCTTCAAGCCCTCAAACGCCCAGAGGAAAATCCCCTCGGCTTCGGCTTTCATCTTTTCGGCAAGGTCAGGATCATCTATCCGTCCCGCAGGCTTTTCCTTGGTAGTCAGCACAAGCTGTCGGCGGTAAAATCCATCGCTCCGGTCATATAGCGCTTGCAGATCGCCATTGGAGAACGCCAGCAGGCGGGCAAACATCCACCCTTGATAGCTCTGCTTGCCCTTGCGTTCCAGATCCATCTTACCTTGGGCGGTCACGATAGACTTGACATAGTTGGTCTGCCGCAGTGCTTCCATCCGCATATCATCATCCACGCACAGCAGAATGTGTTCCAGGTCGGCGCGGGCAAAGCGGTTTTCAGAAATTTTGCCGATGCTGCCATCCTTCATGTTGCTGCCGAGAAGCGCAACCAGCACAGCACCGATCTGTGATTTTCCTTCACCACCGTTTCCCTTAATCACCATCATGCGTTGCCCCTTATTGCTGGGAATCAGGCAATAGCCAATAAACTCCTGTAAGGTTGGAATGTCCTCTGTATAGAGAAGCCCATCCAGAAAAGAAAGCCACCGGACGGGAGCCGGTGCGTCAGGGCGGTATGCCACCGGCAGTCTGCTCCGCACAATGTTCGGTCTGCCCTCGGTAAAGCTGCCGTCCAGCTTCAAAGTACCGTTTGCCAGATGGATTCTATCTGCTTCCGGTGCAAAGTCCTCCACATGAGCCGCCAGCTTCATCACCTCCAGAATGTTGGTGATTTTGCGGGGGATATTGTTCACGGCGCAGCATTTCAGTTTCTCATAGATTTCGCCACGAAGCGGCAGATCGTCGGTCACCCTGCCATCCGGCGTGAAGAAAGCGCCATTGGCAAAGATGATTTTCCTGCTGCTCAGAAATTCATCACAGAACAGCGCCTCATTGATATTTGTGCCATCAAACCATATGGGCGCGTCTAAATTAGCCGATTTCCGTTTCGTCACGGGCATCCACCTCCTTTTCCGTCCGTTTCAGGCGTTCTTCCAGCCGGTCAATCATGCCGTCCTTTTGAAGTATATCCACGGTTTTCACGCGAACCTCCAACTCCGCAAAGGTTAAAATATCTGTCAGATCCTCGATATAATCGAGCATCTGGCAGGCTTCCACAAAGTGGTCATCAAGAGTATCATCCGGCGTTTTGGGCGCGTATTGCACCTTCCAATGCGCCAAAAGATGCAGATAATCGCACAATATCCGCTGACAATGCAGCGTCTCATTCTGGAACGCCTTTGCCAGCGGATATTTCGGTTTCCGCAGCGCTGCCGCAGCCGGGGGCTTGTCCGGGTCAATCCCAAAGTCATACGCCAGCTTTTTCGCTGCGTCATAGTTGCTCAGATTGAACAGCTTTGCCACAAGGTCGATCACGTCACCAGTTGCCCCGCACCCGAAGCAATAGAAGTAATCCTCATTCAGCTTCATACTGGGTGTACGGTCATTGTGGAAGGGACAGCAGACCATGTTGCCACGATTTACTCCCAATCCGTAGTATTCGGCAGCCTCTTTCACGGAAACTGCCATCTTGATTTGTGTAAATAAACCCATACCTGTTTCCTCCTGTAAAATAATTGAACTTCGCCGTTCTACCCGATGCCGTTCCTGCCCGAGTCCTTACCCCGGCGTTGCCTCTTCCTTGGTACGCGGAATGCGATACTTCTCCGGAAGCATATCCTCATCGGACGATCATGAAATTTTCAAGGTGCTGCGTGGTTTACGTCTAAATTTTAGTAAGAAAACAGGCTCTTTCCCGTATATCCAAGAGGTAGGAAAAGTCGGATGAAAGTAGGATTTTTCCACGCTTTGAGACAAAAACGGAAAAGCATGATATAATACAGAAAAATGGAAAAGGAGACTGCTGTATGCAAGTCAAGCTGACAATCGGAGAGCGGTTGAAAGATTTACGAGTAGAGCGAAAGCTGACGTTGGAGCAGCTTGCCGCCGAGGTGGGTATCTCAAAATCCGCACTCGGCAAATATGAATCGGATAACGGCAAGGACATCAGCCCGTACAGCATTTTGGTGCTGGCTGACTATTACGGTGTTTCCTGCGACTATCTGATGGGGCGGACGGAAACAAAAAATCACCCAAACACAGCTCTGCATGAGCTGCATTTGGGTGATGCTTCGATTGATGTATTAAGAACAGGCAAGTTCAACCACCGGCTGCTGTCGGAGCTGATCTGCCACAAGGATTTCCAGCGGTTCATGCTGGACGCTGAGATTTACGTTGACCGGATCGCGGATATGCGGGTCAACGATATGAATGCCGTGCTGGAAGCTGTCCGGCAGATGGCATTGATGAAAAATGGCGGCGAAGAAAATGACCTGCATCTGCGGACATTAGAAGTGGCGCAGATTCGGGAAGATGAATATTTCGGAAGCCTGATTGCGGATGATCTGAAAGGTATCCTTCGTGACATTCGGAGTGAACACCGCCCCGACACCATGACGGCGGATGAAATCTCCCTTGCAGCAACTATGCAGGATCAGTTACAGGATGCGATGAACTTTGAGGGAAGCTCCGAGGAAAAGAAAGCGAAAGCATTGCTTTCCATATTGGGGATTGATTACGATGCCATCACAATGGAACAATTTGTCAACTTGATCGAGGTACTAAAGCTGTCCAAGCACCTGAAAACTCCCATCAGCCAGCGTGGGAAAACGACCATGACCCACGGCAAGGGAAAGCGGAAGAAACGCTGAAACAAAGGCAGCGCTGTGGTGGGACGAAGGCTTTTATATACCTCTGCTTCCTTTTCCGGACAGGCGGATTTTGTTTCTCAAAAATCCTGCATTTGTGCCGCAACTCACGTCACAAAACCCGCCTGTCCTACTGCCGCGAAAAAGCGTTTGCCGCCACACTCTGCCCCATTGCTGAGTACGCCGTCAACCCCTTTCCCGCGTCAGCCGGAAGCAAAGGTATAACACACTAGACTTTCCTGCGGAAAATCGTGTGCCAACAGGGATGCTCGCACCCCTATTGGAAACCCAGCGTCAAAGGGATGTTCCCTTTGAAATCCCTCATTTTCTTCGCAGGCGCATATGCAAACTGCAAAAGCAACAGCTTGAAAATAAAAAAACGCTGCAATCTTCGCCATATAATTGGGCGAAAATTGCAGCGTTTTATCACACTCAATGTAAATAAAAAGTGGGCAGCCTTTTCAACAGCATTGATATAAGATATCCAATCAGCACGAACATCACCATTACGGAGAGATAGTCGATCAGAAAGATGAGCACCGGCTCGGTATAATCGTAGAATATGAAGTGGCTTCTGAGCAGCAGATACAAACTAACGCCTCTGCGTCGGAAAGCGAACGCGCCATATACTGCCCAGAGCCAGCCGATCAGTCGCAGGCTCCACGTCCGCAAAGGCGAGGGCTGCAAGTGCTTGCGCGCCATCGCCAGCATCATGCTCCAGTGAAATCCCAGATGCAGGCTCATACAGACGAAGCCCCAGTAGGCGCAGAGGATATGCACCTGCTGTGCAAGCTCATAGCCGCCGTGCTTTGGAAAAAACGCAAATACATAACGGGACAGCACAACGCCGCTAATCATTGAACCGGACATAGAAAGAAAGATGATTCCGACCAACGCCGTCTGAACCATGCGGATGGGCGTGTATTTGCCCTTTCCGACTGCCAACAGCCACTTTCGGTTGAGTATATGGTGTGCCACGAACAGAGCGAACATTCCCATACCGATCCACTCGTGGGCTGCCTCGCCCACAAGACCGTAGGCCATCAGAAGCAGCATGGACACCGACATGGCCGCATCTACGGCGATTTTTATTTTGAGAGTTGGTTTCATGTCCTCATCCTTTGCTGTGAGAGATCACCCAGTTCAAATTGTCTGGTTCATCAAAGACCACATTAGCTCCACCGTGGTAGTTATAAATGCCCTTTTCGTTGAAGAAGGAATTATTGGGCGTTTCAATACGAAGAACCTGGTCGATGTCGGCATCGCTCCAACCGGCATTTTCATAGGCATCGTGGAGATTTTCGTAAGCCGAGCGGGCCTTGGCGCTGCCGTAATACTCGTCACCGTCGGCCATGTAGATATAAATCGCCACGCTATTCTCCGCAATGGGTGCATAGCTGCCATCCCACTGAGAAGCGCCGTGGAGATAGGCGGCGTACAGGTCGGGCCGCATGGCTACCGCACGGGACATGGTCTCGCCGCCTGCGGAATACCCGGCGGCATAGACCCGGCTGGTATCCACGGCAAAACGATTGATAAAGTATTCCGTTAGTTCAATGGCCTGCCGGGCGGATTTTTCACCCCAGTCAGTGAGCTGTGCAGAAACCACGACCATCTCGGTGTCCAGCCTTGTCCATGCGGTAAAGCCACTCCAATTCAGATTGCTGCCGGAAGAATCTTCACCGAACCACATCATGTTATAGCCTGGCATAACGACCATCATCGGAAACTTGCGGCTGCCATCGTAACTGTCTGGCAAATAATAGCTGTAATGGATGTCACCGTCCGCGCCGGAGAAGATTTGCTCTGCAAACAGGCCAGTCTGAACCGGCTCCGATGTGACAGCCGATGCTGTGCTTTCCAACGGTTCTTCCGTCAGTTCGGCACTCGGTGCAGGCGTTGTCTCCGGCTGGGTCGGCACTGCTGTACCGGCTCCGCACCCCGCGAGAGTCAGTATCAACACAAGAGTCACCGAAAGCGAAAAAAATCGATTCACTTCTGCTCGTCCACCGGCGGAACCATTTCCGCGTACTTTTTGAGCATTTCCGGGGTGCTGGTGTAGTAGCGCACGTTCTTGTTGAGGGCAGCGACCTGCGCCATTTCGTCCTCTGTCAGAGCAAAGTCGAACAGGTCAAAGTTGGACTTGATATGGTCGGGGTTCTTGGATCCGGGGATGACGATGTTGCCGCTCTGGATGTGCCAGCGGAGAATGATCTGAGGCGCGGACTTACCGTACTTCTTGCCAAGCTGAGCAAACAGCGGCTCCTGAAGCAGTGCCTTGTCGCCGTGGCCCAGCGGATACCACGCCTGCGGCACAATGCCGTTCTCCTTCAGAAAGGCTTTCAGCTCCGGCTCCTGATGGTAGGGGTGCAGCTCTGTCTGCAAGACAGCGGGCTTCACTTCGCAGATAGAGAGGATTTCCTCGATCTGTTCCTTGTTGAAGTTGGACAGGCCAATGGCACGCACCTTGCCCTCCTTGTACGCCTTTTCCATCTGGCGGTAGCCCGCCACATAGTTGCCTGCGGGCTGGTGGATCAGCAGCAGGTCGATGTAGGGAGTATCCAAACGGGCAAGAGTCTTGTACACTGTGTCCGGTTGCTCATAGAAGCTGGGCCACAGCTTCGTTTCGAGGAAAATCTCCTCCCGCTGCAAGCCGGACTTCTTCATGGCGCGGCCAACGGCCTTTTCATTCACATAGGCGTTTGCCGTGTCGATCAGGCGATAGCCGTTCTGCAAAGCGCTGACGCAGGAGGCCTCCGCTTCGTCCGGGGTCAGAAGAAATGTGCCGATACCGGCCATGGGCATTTTCACGCCGTTATTGAGATTTGCATATTCCATAAAACAACATCCTTTCTAAAAATTATTTGCTTACGATTTTGCTGCCGCCGAACACCTCTGACATCTCCATGTCGTTCAGCGCCTCGTCGATGACGCTGACTTCTTCGGCGGACAGCATAACATCTGCCGCGCCGGCGTTTTCAAGCAGGCGGCTCAACCGGCGTGTGCCGGGAATAGGTACGAGGTACGGCTTCTTGCACAGCATCCATGCCAGTGAGATTTGTGCTGGCGTGGCATTGTTCTGCCCTGCCAGCTTTTGAAGCAAAGTAAGAAGATCGTGGTTGCGGTCAATATTCTCCGGCTGGAACTGAGGCATGACGCTGCGGTAGTCTGTCCCGGCGTCAAACCGTGAGCTCTTATCATACTTGCCGGAGAGGAAACCGTTAGCCAGCGGCGAGAACGCCACATAGCCGATGTGCAGTTCTTCCAACACAGGAAACAGATCTTCATGCCAACGTGCCATCATAGAATAGCGGTTCTGGATGGCTGTCACCGGGCAGACCGCATGGGCGCGGCGGATGGTGTCCTCCGTGGCTTCGGACAGCCCCCAGTGGGTGATCTTGCCCTCGCGGATGAGGTCGGCCATTACGCCCGCCACTTCCTCAATGGGGATCTTCGGGTCCAGCCGGTGCTGGTAATACAGGTCAATGTGGTCGGTGCCCAGCCGTTTCAGAGACGCTTCCACCGATGCACGGATGACCTCCGGACGGGAATCCGGTACCAGCGGCTTATTGGTGGCGGTGCTGCTCATGTCAAAGTGAATGCCAAACTTGGTGGCAAGCACGATTTTGTCCCGATAGGGCTTCAGCGCCGCCCCCACCAGTTCCTCATTGTCATGTGGGTGCTCCGGTGTACCATAGACCTCCGCAGTATCAAAGAAGGTATAGCCCAGATCCACTGCCTGTGCCAGCAGCTCCGTCATTTCCTTTTTGTCGGCCGGTGCACCATAGGCGTGACTCATGCCCATACATCCAAGGCCAACAGCGGAAACGGTCAAATCACTCCCCAAAGTACGGTACTGCATTTTACACTTCCTTGTTTAGCTGGACAGCCTCGGCTTTGTTGGTCACCATGCCGCCATAGGCCATGCCGTAGAGCGCGGCGAAGCGCTTCATGGTGTACTCGCCCGCCTCCAGCATCCATTTTTCAGGGGCAGCGCCCTGAAATACAAAGTACAGCCTGCGGCCGGACAGCGAACCGTTTTCCACCTTACCATAGAACCGGTCCAGCACATTGCGGACGCTGCCGCAGATATTGTGCCAGTAGACAGGAGAGCCGATGACGATGGTATCCGCCTGCTTCATGGCGTTGATAACAGCATCCAGTCCGTCACCGGGAAGGTTCTGGCCGTAAGCGCCGATGGTGTAGTCAGTCAGATTCAGGGTTTCATATTCTTTGCCTTTCAGCAGCTCCGCTGCCAGCGCGGCGGTGTTGCCGTTCTTGTTGGGACTGCCGTTGATAAATAAAATGCTCATAGCAATGCTCCTTTACACATTCTTTCCCATTTCATAGGCCTGCTTCATAGCGAGGGTATTTTTCACCTTGCCCGGCTCATAGACGCCACTGCCGATGATAACACCCTTTTCTACTGCACTCTCCACGCAGTCGGCATAGCCTCGGAAGCAAGCCAGCGTGGTGTCAGCGGACGAATGGGCTTCGTCTGCCATCGTGACGATGTAGTAAAACTCCTTGTTCTTGACCTCCAGCCAGCGGGCAACCGTGCGGTCAATGACCGCTTTGAGTTGGGCGTCGATGGAGTAGAAATAGACCGGACTGGCCAGCACCAGCACATCGGAATCGATCATCTTTTGCAGGACTTCGGCCATGTCATCCTTGTAAACGCAGGCTCCGCCGTGGTCACGGCAGTAGTAGCAGGCGGAACAGGGGTGGATCTTCTTGCTTGCCACACGGATCTTTTCCACCTCGTTACCCGCTTCCTGTGCGCCCCGTGCGAATTCGTCACACAGAATGTCCGAGTTGCCGCCTTTGCGGGGACTTCCGGACAGGATCAAAACTTTCTTGCTCATGGTAACCTGTCTCCTCATTTCAGTTTTCGATATTCTTCTTCACTGACCGGCTCACACCACTGACTGCGGCAGTTTTCTCCAGGTACTTCCACAGCCAGATGGGAAAACCAGCTGTCCGGCGCAGCGCCGTGCCAGTGCTTTACACCGGGCATAATGTTGATCACATCGCCGGGGTGCAGCTCCTGCGGCTCTTTGCCCCATTCCTGATAGTAACCGCGCCCAGCCACGCAGATAAGGATCTGTCCGCCGCCTTTGTCCGCCTCGTGGATGTGCCAGTTGTTACGGCAGCCGGGTTCAAAGGTTACATTGAATATTTTGACCTGTGCCGTGGAAATCGGCGCAAGATAGCTCTGCCCGCTGAAATACTGTGCGAAACCGTCATTGGGCGCTCCGATGGGAAATATCATACTGTTTTGATGACGCTGCTTTTCGTCGGTGCTTTCCTCGTCTGCCCAGATGTCCTTTGCCATGCGGAATGCTGCCCATGCCTTCGGCCAACCCGCATAAAATGCGGCGTGTGTCAGGATCTCCGCAATTTCGCTGCGGGTGATACCGTTTTCTTTTGCCATTGCCAGATGATGACCGAAGGAGGTATCCGTCAGCCCCTGCGCCATCAGTGCTGTCACGGTGATGAGGGAACGGTCGCGTGCAGAAAGCTCGCTTTCCCGGCTCCAAACCTCACCGAAAAGAACATCATCATTGAGCTGTGCGAACTTCGGCGCAAATTCACCAAGCACATCTCTGCCTGCTGTAATTTTTCTCATAAAGCAACACCCCTTATCTGTGAAAGTTTGTGAAAATCAGTGGTTCCTTCTGAGGCAAGCCGATCTGCTCCTTACCCAACTGAAAGGACTTCATCATAAACGCCATGTTGCGCCCCAGTGTCCGCATGGTCTGCAAGCCCTCAGCATCCTGCGCTACTTCTTCGGCCGAGCCGCCGTAGACCATGTTCCAGTACTGGCTGGAGGCTACCGGCATCCCGGTCATGGTAAAATACTTGTTCAACACATCGAAGGTGGCGGTGTTGCCGCCCCGGCGGCAGGTGACTACCGCCGCCCCCACCTTCATGGTCTTGTCGATGCCGAGGGTGCTGAAAAACAATCGGTCCATGAAGGAGATGGCTCCGCCTGCGGGGGAGGCAAAGTATACCGGGCAGCCGATGACAAAGGCGTCCGCCTCTGCCAGTTTTGGTGCAACTTCATTGACCACATCGTCAAACACGCATTTGCCTGTCTGAGCACATTTGCGGCAGGCAATACAACCGCGAATGTCCTTGTTGCCCACATGGAGCAGCTCCACTTCGATGTCCTCGGCCTCTAGGGTGTTTTTCAGTTCGGTCAGGGCGGTATATGTGCAGCCCCTTGGATGGGGACTACCGTTTACTAACAGTGCTTTCATCGAAATCACTCCTTATGCGAAAATTGTTTCCAGCCATGCGGCGTAGTCCTTAACCCAACCACCATCGGAGCCGAAGCCGTGAGGCCAGCCGTTCAGCACGATGCGCCCGGTGGAAATGCCCATTCCAGAGATCACATCATATTGCTGCTGGAACTGACGATAGAAAGGGTCCTCGGTGCCGTAGACATAGAAGGTCGGCGGCAAATCGCCCTCGGTCAACCAGCTTGCATCCATATTTCCCACGCTGAGGCGGCCATAGAAGGAATAGATCATGCCTGCGGCGGAGGCATAGGCGAGAACGGCGTCCAGCTCGTCCGGCACATAGGTGCTGTCCAGCGCCGTGCCGGTCACATATTCGTCATAGTGCATCAGAAATTCACCAGCCTGAATGCCGCCCGCCGAAAAGCCCATGACGGCAATATCATCTGGGTCAATACCATAGATCTCCTCATTTTTGCGGACAAAACGGACGGCTCTCGCCACATCCAGCGCACCTTCCTCCTGCGTATAGGGAGACAGGCGGTAGTCTACGATGAAGGTCTGAAAGCCCAGCTCTCGCAGTGCTGCGGCGGTGGGCAGCGAATCGGTGTAGTTGCCCCGAAACTGATAAGCGCCGCCCGCCATCAGCACCACCGCGCCTTTTGGCTTCACGCCATCCCGGACGGGGATAGCGGTGACATAGGGGCGGAAGTTCCAGTCATCGAAATATCCGGTCATATCCTGCGTAAATTTCGTCCTGGCGGGGACATTGCCTTCCTCCCAGAGATAGAGCACTTGAATGTTTGCAGGGTCTGCTGCCGTGTTCAGCACGGTGTTATTACCTGCCGGTTCCGGCATCTTTTGCAGCATGGCTGTGCGGGAATAATCGGAAATCTTGCCGCTGCCGTAGTTATATGCATCAGGAAAATCGTCCGGCGTGGCTACGGTGTCCGTCGAAGATCCGTCGCGCAGATCATCGATGGGGGTGGTGGAAGCAGAACTGCTTTCGTTTGGTTTCGTTGTCATAGCATCCTCAATAGCCGCAACGCCGTTTTCCAGCTCACCGCCGGGAGTCCCGACGGACTCCCGGCCACAGGCGGTCAGCGACACGACCATGAGAACTGCAAGCATTGCGGCGAAAACTCTGTTCCTACGCATTACAGACCCAGTCCATTGACCCAGGACTGCACATCATCACTGGAAACGCCGGAGGAGAACCGCTGGCCTTCCTGCCACTCGCCGGTACCGGCCATGTCGGCCAGCAAACTGCCGCTCTGACCCATGCCGGATGAGGAAGAAGTGGCAAAGGGGATGACGGTCTTGCCGGTGAAATCATTGTTTTTTACAAAGGTGTCCACGGGCCACGCTGCAATACCCCACCAGATGGGATAACCGATGAACACAGTGTCATAGGAATCCCAATCGGGAACATCCGTGGTGGTCAGGGGCACATCCCGCAGGGACTCGTCGTCATGTTCACGGCTGACGCGGCTGTCGGGGTCCGTCCAGTTCAGGTCCTCGCTGGTGTAGACTTCGGTGGGAACAATCTCAAAGAGGTTGGCACCGGCGGCCTCTGCAATATCCTTGGCCACCCGCTCGGTGTTACCGGAAGCGGAGTAGTAGACCACCAGTGTCTTGCCGGTCTCGGGCTGGGTCGCCGGCTCGGATTCTGCGGGAGCGGTCGAGGAGCTTTCGGACGGTTCCGTGGCGGGCTGTTCGGTCGGCGCAGAGGTTTCGGGCTGCGTGGTGGAAGATGCAGGCTTGTTGACAGAGCCGCAGGCGGCAAGGCTAAGTACGAGCACGACGCTCAGCAGTAGTGCAGTCAGTTTTTTCATGATAAAATCATCCTTTCAATTCAATTTTAGTTTTATTTACATTCGCAGAGAATGTCATATATTTCATCGTGGGTCAACTTTTTGCAGCAGCCGGGGGTGAGAACGGTGGAATCCGCGATGGCGCGAAAATCGGTGTCATCGGGGATACCCAGCTCTGCAAAGCTGGTCGACAGACCAATTTCCTTGATGAACGCAGCCAGTGCGTCGATACCGGCAGCAGCCGTCTCCTCAATGCTGCCCTTGGGTGCGACACCCCAGACATTCTGCGCAAACCGTGCAAACCGCGCCGCGCCGGACTTGTAGATATGGCGGTACAGAACGGGGTGGATCACCGCCAGACCTGCACCGTGGTTGCAGTTGGTGTACGCGCCCAACTGGTGCTCCAGCATATGGCACTGGAAGTCCGTGACTTTTCCGATCTTCAGAACGCCGTTCTCTGCCATCGCGGACGCCCACGCCAGCTCACTGCGGGCATCGTAATTCTCCGGGTCGGTCAGCAGCACGCGGGTGTTGCGAATGACGCTACGCATGACGGCTTCGCTGATGTCATCGGAAAGATTGTTTTCATCCGGCTTTCCAAAGTAGGTCTCCATGGCGTGACTCAGGGTATCAAAGGCACCGGAGATGATCTGCTTCATGGGAACGGACAGGGTATAGCTGGGGTCGAGGAAGGCAAAATCCGCCTGTGCGCCCCAAAGAGCGCCCTTGATTTTCTTTTCCTCGTGGGTGATGACGGCACCGTTATTCATCTCGCTGCCGGTACCGAACACCGTGACGATGGTGCCGAGGGGGATAAACTCCGTTGGGAATGTGTGCTTGGTGTTCTCCAGTTCCCAAATGTCCTCGTCCAGTTTGGCCTGCGCGGAGATGACCTTGCAGCAATCGGACACGCTGCCGCCGCCCACGGCGAGGATGAGGTCCACATGATTTTCCCGCGCCAGCTTTGCGCCCTCCTGCGCCTTGGCATAGGTGGGATTGGGCATGATGCGGTCGAACTCCACGACACGCTTGCCGGCGGCGTTCAGAATGTCCATGATCTCATCATACACGCCATTGCGCTTGATGGAGCCGCCGCCGTAGGCCAGCATGACGGTTTCGCCGTAGTTCCCCAGCAGACAGCCAAGATACTCCTTGACACCGCCCTTGCCGAAATACACCTTGGTCTTGTTTTCAAAAATAAAGTTGTTCATAAAAACGCATCCTTTCTGAATGTTATTTCTTCATTTGCTGTTCCCAAAAGGAAACGGCATCATTGATCCAGCCTTCGGCGCTGGTTCCAGTCCCAAGTCCAAAGCCGTGACCCAGACCGGAATACACATGAAACTCCGTATCGATCCCGGCCTGCTGCATGGCTTCGAGTCGCGCCTGCATGACCCGCCAGTTGGCGATGCCGTCCCTGTCACCGACACAGGCATAGGTGGGCGGATCGCTTTCGAAATACTCGCTCAGTCCCGTGTACTGCATGATGACCGCACCGGGACGGGGCAGATCGCCGCCGCCAAAGGCTTCTGCACCGTAAGACCCAAGCCACGCCGCCATTCGCGCTCCTGCCGAGCCGCCCCATAGGGAGTAGCAATCGGTTTCCACTTCCAGTTCGTCCGCATGGTCAAAGATGAAGCGGATGGCTCTTGCCAAGTCCTCGCAGGCGGTCTGTGCGCCGGGGCGATAAATGAGAGCGAAGGCGTTGTAGCCCTTTTTGGAAAGCTCCAGCGCATGAGGGAAGCTGTCCTGCATGGCCCCCACATAGGCAAAGGCACCGCCTGCATTGCAGATGGCGAACTTCTCGCCGGGGATTCCCTTGAAGAAAAACAATCCTGTATCTTCTTTGGCAGGGTCAGCCGCCTTTTCCTCGTCGGTGTAGATGTCATAGAAGATGGTTTGTCCGTCCGCTGCCCGCTCTCGCAGGGTGTTCACGATCTCCACCGTTTCGTCTGGATCAATATGGCTGTAGTAGGTCAGTTGAAGTTCTTCCAGAGTGTCGCCGCTGTAATAGGCATCCTCTACAGGGAACAGCAACCGTCCGTAAGAACCGAATATTGGAGCATTCTTCACATCTTTGATTTTGCTTTCCCTTGTAAATGCTGCTGTTTGGGGTAGAGTGGTTTCCGTAGGTTCCTGCGGTTCACGAGCGCCGCAACCGCTCAGCAGAAGCGCCGTACAAAACAGCAGCGCAGAGAAACATCCAAGCTTCATATCATCATCTGCCTTTTCCTGAACTTCTGCCTATAGTATAAACAAAGCGAGACTTCAAGAGAAGTCTCGCTTTGTTCATCAGCATATACCTTTGGGTTATAATCAGCCGTACAGTTCTTTTCTGACGGCCTTCGCCGCATCCAGAAACCGCCGTACCGTAGGCGTCGGCTCCGGGGAATGGAGGATGCCGTAGGGGATGTTGTGTTCCCATTCGACAGGAATGACCTTTAGAAGCGGATGGACATTCGCCCAGCCGGGAATCGCCAGCAGCACATCGTTGGTGTTCTCGCAGCGGTTGAACACGTCCATGCTGTAAAAATCAAAATCCACAATGTGAATTTGCGGGTGGTGCTGCCACAGATCGTCCCGAAGCTGATCGACATAGTGGCTCCAGCCGCGGTGCATCAGCAGCAGATTCTCCCCATAGAGGTCAGAAACTTGCAGCTTGTCTTTGTCCGCCAGCCGGTGGTGGATGGAGACTGCACAGCAGAAGCGCCCCCGCGTCAGCTCCAACCCGGCACAGCCCCGCAGGTGCAGCATGGTCTCATCAAAAATACCGCCTACAATATCAATGTTTTTGCCGAGATTGGCAAGAATTTCCCGCGCATTTTCCGGCGTGTTCTCAAAGGGCACGATCTGGAATTTAATATCGGGGTGCAATGCTTGCACTCTCGACCAGAGATCCATCAAAAGCTGTGCGGGCGTCATGGGGGACGAGCCGATGCGGATGATATTCTCATCCTCCTGCATGGCGTTTTTTGCCCGAGTCACGGAGTCCCGGCAATACTGGATGATATATTTTGCATCCTGGTACATAGAACGCCCAGCTTTTGTGAGTTGCAGCCCCCGGTGGCTACGGTCGAAGAGCTTCACGCCGAGGGATTCTTCTAAAAGATTGATTTGCTTGATGACAGCCGTGGGCGTGATGTAGCTTTCTTCGGCGGCTTTGTTGAAACTGCCTGCATCCGCCACGCGCAGAAAAGTTTCAAGCTGTGGGTTATACATGAAGCACCTCCTTTATTTTATAGCATTCCAAAATGTTTCAATGCCTCCGTAATGGCTCTTTCCTTTTCCAGTGGGCATTGTGGCTGCCTGGCATCGTCAGACTTGGGCTTGTTGTAATTCTCCCGCTCAATAATGCCGTGTTTCTGCTTTACCTGCGCGATATAAAGACTACTAACCTTCAATCCGCTGTGTTCCAGAACATACTCCTTGATTTGCCAATAGGTTGCCATTCCTCTTTTATCCTGCACCATTTCTTCCACATCCACATCAATATTGATATGTGTCACAGGATTTCTCAGAACTAAGAGACAAACCGTCTCGACGTGTGTCGTCGCTGGAATCGGAACACATGGATTCAGCCTCGTTAGAAGCATGGGAACACAAAACAGCAGGGGAGTGGTTCTCCTTGCTATTCTTGCGAAGCGGCTTGAAATTCTTGCCGTCCACACTGTTTTTGAACCCGGTCTTGTAAACAAAGACAATCATGTAGGGGTCTTTGTTCCCATTACTATCATAACCGCCTACGATTACTTTTTCAACTATACTTTCAAAAATACGTCGGTCAAAAGTGTCCAGAACCTCGTTCTGTTCAAGGGTCTGCCGAAACGTGGCAACACGCTTGCGCATTGTAGATTCGGTTTCGGCTGCATCTTGCAGGCTTTCACACTCTTTCTGCAACTGCTCAATCTGGCTGGACAGGTCCAAATACTTTCGGTCGTAGGTCTCCTTGTCGATGGTATCTTCAAGACGCATATCAACCAGCTTGTTTTTCTTGACTTCCAGAGCGTGAATATCTCTTTCGGCTTTCGCAAGACGCTTGCCCGCGTTGCTTTCAGAAAGAGTTTCTTCTGTCCGTTTCATAAACTCGTCCAGAACATCCTTGTTATTCTGGCACAAGAGGCGATAAGATTCTACAAAAGCCCGCTCAATCGTTCTTTCGTCAACGCCCTTGCTCTCCGGGCAGAACTTTTTTCCTTTTTTGGTGGAAACAACACATTGCCAGATAGCTTTATTATACTGTGAACTGCTATGCCAACTCCTCCTTGTCAGGGTGCCACCACAGAAACCACATTCTATCATGCAGCTAAAAGCGTATTTCCGGCTGAACTTTTCACGTTTGCCGTCTACATTAAGGCTGCGGGGCTTTGCACGCCGCCGCAAAATTTCTTGGGCGGCTTCAAAGACTTCTTCCGAAATAATGGGCTCGTGGTGCTCACGAATATAAAATTGATCTTCCTCGCCGAAGTTGTACAGACGCCGTTTTGAAATAGGGTCAACGGTGAATGTCTTTCCTAACAAAATGTCGCCTTTGTATTTTTCGTTTTTGATAATGCCGATTACGGTACTGTCCGCCCATTTGGGACTGCCGCGTTTGGTTTTATAACCTAAGTTTTCAAGTTCTTTGGCAATAACCGAACCACCGGCACCCTCCGTGTATCGCTGAAAAATGTAACGGACAACAGCCGCTTCTTCTTCGTTGACGGTGAGGGTTTTGTCCTCTGGATTGTAGTCATAGCCTAAACAGCCCTGAAAACCGACCAGCTCACCGCGCTGCATTTTCATCTTCAAGCCCTTTTTGACATTCGCAGAAATATTTTCGACTTCCTGCTGTGCAACAGAACTTAAAATCACAAGGAGCAGTTCGCCGTCCATAGTAAGGGTGTTGATGTTTTCTTCTTCAAAAAACACAGCCACACCTTTATCTTTGAGCATCCGAACATATTTCAGAGTGTCAAGCGTGTTTCGTGCAAACCGCGAAATGGATTTGGTAATCACCATGTCCACGTCACCGTTCATACAGTCGTTGATTAACCGCTGGAAATCCTCGCGCTTTTTCACCTGCGTACCTGTGATAGCTTCATCAGCATAGATGCCTGCCAAAGACCATTCCGGCTTACTTTTTATAAGTTCGGTATAGTATTCGACCTGCGACTTGTAGCTGTTCAGCTGATCTTCGGTATCGGTGCTGACACGACAATAGGCGGCTACGCGCAGCCTTTTTTCAAAGTTTGTGCGCGCTCGTGGAGAGAGCGTGTTTCGCGCTTTAATGACTTCAACATCTTTCATGCTTGACCTCCTTGTTAAATGTGTTCCTTTCATTGCGTTAATCATAACGCCAATGCAACACAAAATCAAGAGGATAGTTCGGAAACCACACGATAATCTTTCATTAAGCGCTGCTTGATAAGGGAATACTCTCTATCGGTTATGAGCTTTCTTTCTAACAGCTGCTTCAAAAAAGCAAGCTGAATGCTATAACGTATCAAATTTTGTTCTTTCAAAAATATCCCCCTTTCACAAAATAAAAAATGAGCCAACGGACGGCTGCTGGCAGCAACCCACGGGAATCTCACCCCTGCATTCCTCATGCAGCCCTA
>NZ_JAFREK010000119.1:0-943 GCF_017377535.1 Faecalibacterium sp. Marseille-Q4137 | reverse complement strand
CTGCTGCTGGCAGGCGACGTCGCGCCGGCTCAGGAGCTGGCCAAGCGGTTCACCGACTTCGCCTAGCTGCAGCAACCTGGCCGGTCCATCGGTGAAGTGTTGTTGGCGTACGTACTGATCACCAAAGGCGAATTCGGCGCCGCGGCATCGATGCTGGAGCCGGCCGCCGCCACACTGGAACGAACCGGCTACTCGTGGGGTCCGCTGTCGCTGATGTTGTTGGCAACGGCCATCGCGCAGCAAGGCCATATCGCCGAGTCTGCAAAAACACTGCAGCGCGCTGAAGCTCGGCACGGAACGAAGTCCGCGTTGTTCGCACCCGAGCTCGGGCTGGCCAGGGCCTGGACCAGGGCGGCGGCCCAGGACATGACAGGGGCCATCGCGGCGGCCCGGGAGGCCGCCCGGACGGCTGAGCGGACCGGGCAGGCGGCGGTGGCCCTATGCGCCTGGCATAACGCGGTTCGGTTGGGCGACATCCGTGCGGTGGACCCGGTGACTCGCCTCGCCGCCGAAATCGACTGCACCGTAGGAAATATCCTCGTCAAGCACGCCCGTGGCCTGGCCGACGGAGATGCTGCCGAGCTGACCGCGGTGGCTGAGGAGCTGGCCGGGATCGGGATGGCAGCCGCGGCAGCCGACGCGACCAAGGCGGCAGCACGCTTGGGGCCACAGCAGCGCTAGCCACCCAGGTATCGGCGCAGCAAGTCCACGGCCGCGGTGATGTTGCCGACGGGCACCCGTTCGTCGCGGCAGTGCGCCAGGTTGGGATCACCCGGGCCGTAATTGACCGCCGGTATGCCCAAAGCGGCAAAGCGCGACACATCAGTCCAGCCATACTTGGCCCGGACCTGCCCGCCGGCGGCCTCGACCAGCGCCTTGGCCGCGGGCTCGGACAGGCCAGGCAGCGCACCGGCCGCGGCGTCCGTCTGCTCGATCTGCACGT
>NZ_JAFREK010000118.1:0-1000 GCF_017377535.1 Faecalibacterium sp. Marseille-Q4137 | reverse complement strand
GTAGCCGCTGTTCTTTTCTACCCGAAAAACTGCCATTTCACGGATGCCTCCTTTCTGTTTTTGGGCAAAGAAAAAGCCGCAGGCTTTTTGTGAAAGTCTGCGGCTATGCCGATTGTTAGATATTCAATTCTTTGTGTTTCCGCACTCCATATCAATTACCACCGAAACAGTAATGTGATTTTCAATGCGTTTGTTGCGGAGTTTATCGCCCTCGCCATCGAACACAACGTGACGAGAAAATAACGTAAAACGGAGGATTTCTACTAGATTTCTCTTTGCAGCGAAACTATCGCTTCGACATGTTTCGTCCTCGGGAAAAGGTCCACCGGCTGCACCTTTTCTGCCCGATACCCATGCTCTTCCAGCCACTTGGCATCCCGGGCGGCGGTGGAGGGGTTGCAGCTGACATAGACCACCCGGCGGGGGGACATGGTGACGACAGCGGAAAGGGTTGCTTCGTCACAGCCTTTGCGGGGCGGGTCGAGCATCACAACATCCGGGTGCAGGCCCTCGGCGGCAAGCTGGGTGGCAGCCTGACCGGCATCGGCGCAGAAGAAACGGCTCTTTGCGGCTATGGCATCACCCATGCGGGCAGCATTGGCCTTGGCGCTTTCGATGGCCTCAGGTACGATCTCCACGCCGATGAGCTCCCGGCAATGGTCTGCCATGGACAGGCCAATGGTGCCCATGCCGCAGTAGAGGTCCAACAGCAGGTCATCCGGGGTCAACTGAGCATATTCTGCAGCAATGCCATAGAGCTGCTCAGCGGCCAGGGTGTTGACCTGATAGAACGACAAGGGGCCCAGCTGCACCGGAACGCCGCAGAGGGTGTCCTCAATGAACCCGGGGCCGTACAGGGCGTGGGTCTCGCTGCCCAGGATCACATTGGTGTTTCTGGCATTGACATTGATCAGGATGGTGGCGATATCGGAAAACTGCGCAGTCAGTGCGCGGCAAAGCTCCTCTGCGTGGGGCAGCTTTGCCCGGGTGCAGACCAGAC
>NZ_JAFREK010000117.1:0-964 GCF_017377535.1 Faecalibacterium sp. Marseille-Q4137 | reverse complement strand
CCCCCGTGTTCCAGCTGTTCGGCTAGCCGCGGCTGGGCCCTCATGGATGCCAGTAGCGGCACCCCGGCGACGTCCGCGACCTCTGCCGCCCGCAATCCCCCCGGGGAGGGCCCCCGCACCACCAGACCCAGGTTGGGGTTGATCGCGGTCAGCACAGGCGCCATCGTCGCGGCGGCCGCACATGCCCGCACATCGCATGGGCTGACCAGGACGACGAGATCGGCGGCATCCAGCGCTGCTTGGGTGGCATCGGTCAGACGACGTGGAAGATCGCAGACCACGGTGACTCCCCCACGTCGGCCGGCGTCGATCACGGCGTCCACCGGCCCGGCGTCTAACTCGTAGCCGCGCCGAGTTCCCGAGAGCACGCTGATCCCCCGCGGTCGCGGCAATGCCGCACGCACCGCCGACCAATTCAGCCGTCCACCCTGTAGCGCCAGGTCGGGCCAACGCAGACCGGGGGCGGTTTCGCCGCCCACCAGAAGATCGATGCCGCCGGCCCACGGATCGAGATCGACCAACAGCGCATCAGCGGCGGCCTGCGCCAGGGCAACCACAAACAACGATGCCCCAGCGCCACCGCGACCCCCGATGACCGCGACCACCGCCCCGCAGATCCCGTCATCGCGTGCCGATTCAGCAGCTTCGGCGAGCTCGCGGACCAGTTCACCCTCCTGCTCGGGCATCCTCAGCACGTGCTGGGCCCCGACGGTTATGGCAGCCGCCCAGGTCGCCGTCGCGGCTTCGGTTCCGGTCAACACGCTGACGTGGGTGCGCCGGGGTAGCGCGAGCCGCCCACACCGGTCCGCCGCCGCGTGGTCGAGCACCACAGCCGCCGCCGCCGACCACGTCTTTCTGCTCACCGGATGGCGGCCGCCGAGATGAACAACGCGAACCCCGACGGCTGCGGCGACTCGGTCCAGCTCGTCGCGCAACCCCGGATCGGTCAGCATCGCCAACACGC
>NZ_JAFREK010000116.1:0-1025 GCF_017377535.1 Faecalibacterium sp. Marseille-Q4137 | reverse complement strand
TTTATATACCAGAACTGTCATCAAAAGATATAGAAAATTATTTGATGTTCTTGGTTGTACAAGAGTACTGCCCAAAGGAGCAGTTTGAAGCTTTTTTAGAAAAGATAAAAAAAGAAAAGCTTCTCATATCGGATGATGTTATCGATGTGCAGAAAATAAAGGAAAAGGCGATGGATTTTATTGGAGATGAGAATAAAAGAAAATTTGAAGAAACAGTAGATGTTATTGCCGGAATAAAAGCCATTGTTGCAGGAAATTTAAAAGGTAATCCTAGACAAACAAAACGATTTTTAAATACCTATATAACAAAAAAGAAATTGGCAGAATTGTATTTTGGAACTGATGAAGGCGCTCTTGACACACGAGTATTGGCCAAACTCCTTGTTCTTCAAAAGCTGGATAATGACTTGTTTATACAGTTAAATGAGTGGAATAAAAGATTTACAACGGAAAATGAAGAATTTAAAGCAATGCTTGAGTGCATAGAATCGCCTGATAATGAAAATGAGAAATTTAAAGCATGGAATATTCCTTCGATAATTAAATGGGTTGAATCTGAGCCAAAACATTTGGAGAAAATACGTTTGGATCGGTATTTCTACTTGACAAGGGAATCTCTAAAAAAGGCAGATGTTGATATTTCAACGCTTTCGGCAGCTGCAAAGGATGTCCTGGAACATATTGGAAGAGCAGCGCGCGGATTGATGCCTCAGATTGTAGAGAAGATAGCGGCTTTGAACGCGGTTGATCAGTCAAAGGTTTTCGAGGTCGTCACTCCTAAAATCAAGAAGGGTGAAATTGAGTTTTATATTATAAGAAGCTTGTTTGTGAATTTTGAGGCGTATAGAGATAAAATCTGTAATGCATTGGAAGGATATTCAAAAAAGATAACGCTTAGAAGTGTACCGGCGATTAGAGAAATGAGAGCAGCAGATTTAAAAAAAGTAGATGATCTTCTTGCTACTTGGGAAAAATCGGGGATACTTGAAAAAAAGATTATGGAAGAAATAAAAAAAGAAGGAAAA
>NZ_JAFREK010000115.1:0-1043 GCF_017377535.1 Faecalibacterium sp. Marseille-Q4137 | reverse complement strand
GGTGCTGGCGGATGCCGATCGACAGCGGAAACTTAGCTCTGAAAGGGCTAGATGACCTGTTTTCCACCGAGGAAAACCGACAGGAGGAACAGCGGGAGCAGGTACAGCAGATTCCCATTGATGCGTTGCACCCCTTCACCAACCACCCTTTCAAGGTGCTGGACGATGAAGCCATGACCCGGACGGTGGAGAGCATCGCTCAGTACGGTGTGCTGGCTCCGCTGATTGCCCGTCCCCGCCCGGATGGTGACGGCTACGAGATCATCTCCGGGCACCGCCGTCAGTATGCGGCGAAACTTGCCGGGCTGGACACCCTGCCGGTCATTGTGCGGCAGATGTCGGACGATGCTGCTGTGATATTGATGGTGGATTCCAACCTTCAGCGTGAACACATCCTGCCCAGTGAAAGGGCTTTCGCCTACAAAATGAAGCTGGAAGCTCTAAAAAATCAAGGTGCTAGGTCAGATTTAACTTCTGACCAAGTTGGTCAGAAGTTGTGGTCGGTTGAACAGGTCGCCAGTGATGCAGGTGAGAGCAAAACGCAAATCCAGCGTTTCATCCGCCTGACCAACCTTGTCCCGGAACTGCTGGACATGGTGGACGAAAAGAAGATTGCCTTCAATCCCGCTGTGGAGTTGTCCTATCTGGACGAAAGCCAACAGCGAGATTTTTTAGAAGCCATGGAGGACACCCAGAATGCGCCGTCCCTTTCCCAAGCGCAGCAACTGAAAAAGATGGCACAGCAGGGAGCGTTCAGCTACGAAAAAGCCTTTGATGTGATGGGGCAGGAGAAAAAGAGCGAGAAAGACACCGTGACCATCAAAAATGAGACCCTGCGGAAGTATTTCCCCCGCAGCTACACACCCAAACAGATGGAGGAAAAGATCATCCAGCTTTTGGATGCGTGGCAGAAAAAACAGCAGCGCCGCAACGAGCGCTGACCCGTAACGTAAGACCCGATGGGGTCTTTTTTTGTTTGCAAAAATTTGGAGACTAACTATTAAAAGTCAAGCCCCAAAATGAAAAAATCCGTCTGCCGACCG
>NZ_JAFREK010000114.1:0-1060 GCF_017377535.1 Faecalibacterium sp. Marseille-Q4137 | reverse complement strand
CAGTTTATATTGAAATATAACAGATACAGTTAAAACTGTTAAGGTACTTCGAGGCAGCTTTTGGCGCACAAGCCCTTTGTGGTTGTTGACAGAGAAAAAAATATAGGTATAATAAAAGCAAAATAATAAGACTCATTCTTGCATTTAGAGGGTTGGCGGTATGCCAAAATACGCAGAGGAGATATTGGCCGCCGTAACGGAGCTGCAGCAGCATCCCAAGGCGGAGCAGGTGTTCCTGGAGATGAAAAGGGAGCATCCCAGCATCGCTCTGGGTACGGTATATCTGCCCCCCTGCCGGGAGCAGGAAAAAGACAATCTTATGGAGGAGAAGTATTATGAACGCAAACGTATCTAAGCTGCTCAACGAGCAGATCAATAAGGAGTTCTACTCCGCCTATCTGTATCTGGACTTTGCCAACTACTACGCCGCCGTCGGACTGGACGGCTTTGAGAACTGGTACCGGGTACAGGCGCAGGAGGAACGGGATCACGCCATGCTGTTTTATCAGTATTTGCAGAATAACGGCGAGGGTGTCACCTTTGAGGCTATCGCAAAGCCGGAGTGGGAGCGAGGCGACCACATGGCTCCGCTGAAAAAAGCACTGGAGCACGAGAAGCTGGTCACCGCCAGCATCGATGCCATCTACGCCGCCGCACACGAGGTCAGGGACTTCCGTACCATGCAGACGCTGGACTGGTTCATCAAGGAACAGGGCGAGGAGGAGAAGAACGCCGCCGACCTCATTACCAAGATGGAGCTGTTCGGCGGTGACAGCAAGGGGCTGTATATGCTAAACAGCGAGCTGAAGGCACGGGTCTACACCGCGCCCTCGCTGGTGCTGTAAGCCCCGCGCGTCTGCGGGCTTTCGCATCAGGCAAAAGGCAGACTGCATACAGGTGGTCTGCCTTTTCTTCCACCAGACGGTTAGATTGTGCTAACTGCGTATAAAACAGAAAAGACTTCAGAACTTGAACAAGGAAAAGGAGATTGAAACCGTTACCCTCATGGTGCGCCGGTATTGTTGTGGCGTGCATACAATAAAACATATAATAAATAAGC
>NZ_JAFREK010000113.1:0-1010 GCF_017377535.1 Faecalibacterium sp. Marseille-Q4137 | reverse complement strand
GACCAGTAAGCGCAGCGACGCATCCACGAACTCACCGGCCAGCGAGTCGAGCACCACATCAACCCCGCGGCCCTCGGTGACCGCCAGGAACTTCTCCTCGAACTCGCATGTGCGGGAATCGCCGATATGGTCGTCGTCAAACCCCATGGCGCGCAGCGTGTCCCACTTGCCACGGCTGGCGGTGACGAAAACCTCCACGCCCCACTGGCGAGCCAGCTGCACAGCCGCCATGCCCACACCGCCGGTACCGGCATGGATCAGCACCGATTCGCCCGCCTTGATCTCGGCTAAATCGGCCAACCCGTACCAGGCCGTCAAGAACACCACCGGCACAGCGGCTGCCTGAGCAAACGACCAGCCTTGCGGCACCCGGGTAACCAGTTGCTGATCCACCACCGCCAGCGGACCGGCCCCGCCCAGGAATCCCATCACGGCGTCACCGACGGCAAGATCGGTCACTTCGGGACCGGTCTCAAGCACCACCCCGGCGCCTTCGGCACCCAGCGGTGGGGCCTGGCCGGGATACATCCCTAGGGCGGCCACCACATCGCGGAAGTTGACCCCGACGGCCGCCACCGCCACGCGCACCTGCCCCGCCTGTAGCGGTGCCTGTACCTCCGGGCAGGGCTGGATCACCAAATCCTCCAGGGTCCCGCCACCACCGGCGGCCAATCGCCACGCCGACTCTGCCGCCGGTAACGCTAGCAACGCCGGGGCCGGGGACAGCCGGGGGGCGTGCACAGTGCCGCCGCGCACCAGCAGCTGGGGTTCCCCGACGCCGGCTAGCACCGAGGCATCCACCGCCGCATCGGTGTCGATCAACACGATCCGGCCGGGATTTTCGGCCTGCGCGGAACGCGCCATGCCCCACACCGCGGCGGCGGCCAGGTCGCTGATGTCCTCGCCAGCCAGCCCCACGCCACCATGGGTCAACACCACCAACGTGGCCGCCCGATCCGCGCCGAGCCAGGACTGCAACACCTCCAGGGCGGTGTGGGTGGCCGCATACA
>NZ_JAFREK010000112.1:0-1027 GCF_017377535.1 Faecalibacterium sp. Marseille-Q4137 | reverse complement strand
CTGCCGGCTGCCGGCGGCCAGTCCAGCGGGGTGCTGGAAGCCGCCTCGCGCACGGCGACCACGGCTGGTGTGTTGCAGCGGCAGGTGGAACTGGCCGATAACGCCTTGGGCTTCCTGTACGACACCGGGCTGTACCTGCGTTTTCGTGCCACCGGACCTGACGATTTCCACCTCGCGTATGCCGCTGCGTTGGCTTCGACGGGCGGGCCGGAGGAGTTTGCCAAGGCCAATCACGTGGTGTCCGGTATCACCGAGCGCCGCGCCGGCTGGCGTGCCGCCCGTTGGCTCGCCGTGGTCATCAACTACCGCGCCGAGCGCTGGTCGGATGTCGTGAAGCTGCTCACTCCGATGGTTAATGATCCCGACCTCGACGAGGCCTTTTCGCACGCGGCCAAGATCACCCTGGGCACCGCACTGGCCCGACTGGGCATGTTTGCCCCGGCGCTGTCTTATCTGGAGGAACCCGACGGTCCTGTCGCGGTCGCTGCTGTCGACGGTGCACTGGCCAAAGCGCTGGTGCTGCGCGCGCATGTGGATGAGGAGTCGGCCAGCGAAGTGCTGCAGGACTTGTATGCGGCTCACCCCGAAAACGAACAGGTCGAGCAGGCGCTGTCGGATACCAGCTTCGGGATCGTCACCACCACAGCCGGGCGGATCGAGGCCCGCACCGATCCGTGGGATCCGGCGACCGAGCCCGGCGCGGAGGATTTCGTCGATCCCGCGGCCCACGAACGCAAGGCCGCGCTGCTGCACGAGGCCGAACTCCAACTCGCCGAGTTCATCGGCCTCGACGAGGTCAAACGCCAGGTGTCGCGGCTGAAGAGCTCAGTGGCCATGGAACTGGTCCGCAAGCAGCGTGGGCTCACGGTCGCCCAACGCACGCACCACTTGGTGTTTGCGGGACCGCCCGGGACCGGCAAGACCACCATTGCCCGGGTGGTCGCCAAGATCTATTGCGGCCTTGGCTTGTTGAAGCGGGAGAACATCCGCGAGGTCCATCGCGCCGACCTCATCGGCCAACACATCG
>NZ_JAFREK010000111.1:0-1135 GCF_017377535.1 Faecalibacterium sp. Marseille-Q4137 | reverse complement strand
CGGAATAGTCGGTGTGGTAATCGTCCACCAGCGTCAGGTTGCCCTCCGGGGTCAGGGCACCAGAGGTTTCGTCCGTGACGGTGACAGTATCTTCCTCCTCCACGATTTCCGGCAGAACAGGCTGTTCCACCGGGGTGGAATCGCCCTCAAAGGCAAAAGCGGGAGCCGCCATGCCAGCGCACAGTGCCGCCGATACCAGCAGCGCACCCAGTTTCTTAATCTTCATCTGCATCGACCTCCTTCTCAAAAGTTGCACCCACAGCAGACAGCGCAGCCGGGTTCGGGGTGGCGGTAGCCGACTGCCGCAGCAGGGCGGCGAGCTGTTCCGGCGTGACCTTTGCAGTTCGCACCATTTCGTTGACCTCGGCGGAATCCTCCTCCTGAATGCGCCGTTCCAGGATCTCGATGCGGTTGTTCAGTTTGATGCGGCGCTCCTTCTCTTTTGCCAGCATCGCCCGCAGCTTATCCGATTTTTCGCTCATAGTAATTCCTCCAATCATTTTGAAAGCCGTCCGAACCCGGCGAGATGCTTCTCCCAGTAGGACGAGTGAATGTTTGCGTACTTGATGGGGTCTCCGGCACTGACCATCATGCCATTGCCCAGATAAATCCCGGTATGGCTCATGCCGGGGGTGTCGTAGGTTCCTTTGAAAAAGACCAGATCTCCGGGCTTTGCTTCGGCCTCGCTGATGTGCTGGCTCTTATTCCACAAGCCGTTGGCGGTGGTGCGCCCCACATCGTAGCCGTTCTGGTTGTACACCCAGCAGACGTAGCCGGAGCAGTCAAAGCCTGTTTCCGGGGTGGAACCGCCCCAGACGTAGGGCGTGCCTACATACTTTTGGGCTTCCTTGTAGATGGCAGCAAACTCGCTGTCGGTCAGGGCTTCTGCCGGAACCTGATAGTCGATGCCCGGTGTGCCGGAGCCATCGGAGCCACCGGGCGGCAAGCCTCCATTAAAAAGATAAGGTCTGCCGCCCAAGGTGTCCTGAAAGATCTCATACCGTTTCCATTGGTCGTTGTCTAGTTCCTCCCGGATAACTACTTCCAGCCCTTTGTTCACCAATTTGGTGTGGAAGATTTTGTACTCGTAGGGCACCTGCGTGGGAACCGGGATTCCTGCCGGGCTGATGACCCA
>NZ_JAFREK010000110.1:0-1137 GCF_017377535.1 Faecalibacterium sp. Marseille-Q4137 | reverse complement strand
GTGGCCGAGACCGCGCCGCTGCGCGTGCAACTGATCGCCAAGACCGACTTCTTGGCCCCACCCGACGTGCCCTGGACCACCGACGCCGACGGCGGACCCGCGCTGGTCGAGTTCGCCGGCCGGGCCTGCTATCAGAGCTGGTCCAAGCCCAATCCCAAGACCGCCACCAACGCCGGCTACCTCCGGCACATCATCGACGTCGGACATTTCTCGGTGCTAGAGCATGCCAGCGTGTCGTTCTACATCACCGGGATCTCGCGATCGTGCACCCACGAGCTGATCCGCCACCGGCATTTCTCCTACTCGCAGCTCTCCCAGCGCTACGTACCCGAGAAGGACTCGCGGGTCGTCGTGCCGCCCGGCATGGAGGACGACGCCGACCTGCGCCACATCCTGACCGAGGCCGCCGACGCCGCCCGCGCCACCTACAGCGAGCTGCTGGCCAAGCTGGAAGCCAAGTTCGCCGACCAACCCAACGCGATCCTGCGCCGCAAGCAGGCCCGCCAAGCCGCCCGCGCGGTGCTGCCCAACGCCACCGAAACCCGCATCGTGGTGACCGGCAACTACCGGGCCTGGCGGCACTTCATCGCAATGCGGGCCAGCGAGCACGCCGACGTGGAAATCCGGCGACTGGCCATCGAATGCCTGCGCCAGCTCGCCGCCGTGGCCCCCGCGGTGTTCGCCGACTTCGAGGTGACCACCCTGGCCGACGGCACCGAGGTGGCGACCAGCCCGTTGGCGACCGAAGCCTGAGGCGGCGTGTCGCTGGACAAACACGCGCGCTCGCGGCCGGGATAAAGCGCCAGGTAACCTTGGGAGCCGTGACCACCGTCGGATTCGACGTCGCAGCGCGCCTAGGAACCCTGCTGACCGCGATGGTGACACCGTTTAGCGGCGATGGCTCCCTGGACACCGCCACCGCGGCGCGGCTGGCCAACCACCTGGTCGATCAGGGGTGCGACGGTCTGGTGGTCTCGGGCACCACCGGCGAGTCGCCGACCACCACCGACGGGGAGAAAATCGAGCTGCTGCGGGCCGTCTTGGAAGCGGTGGGGTACCGGGCCCGCGTTATCGCCGGAGCCGGCACCTATGACACCGCGCACAGCATCCGCCCGGCCAAGGCTTGTGCGGCCGAGG
>NZ_JAFREK010000010.1:0-83515 GCF_017377535.1 Faecalibacterium sp. Marseille-Q4137 | reverse complement strand
AACTGTTGGCGATCTCCAACCGTGCTGCGTACAATCTGTGCAACACCACGAAAGATTTCAAGGTGATCCGCCTTGGTACCAGCATCCGGGTAAGCAAGCAGAGCTTCGATGATTGGTTTGCAGCGGTCTGAGGGAGGGAACATCTATGGCATCTATTCTCAGGCGCGGAGATTCCTACTCCGTTCGTTTCAAATACAAAGACCATGCTGGCCGGATCTGTGAAGGCTGGGAGAGTTTCAAAACCAAGAAGGAAGCGCAAGACCGCAAGATCTCGGTAGAGAAAGAACTCTTGGACGGTACGTTCCTCATACCCGATGCAATGACGGTAGCGGAAATGCTGTACAAGTGGCTTCCCATCCAGTCCAGCAAGCACAAGTGGGCACCCAAAACCTACACCCACACGGTAGCCATGATTCAGAATCTTGTCGTGCCCTATCTCGGCAAGAAGCAGATTCAGAAGGTTCAGACGTATGACCTTGAACAGTTCTACGCCACGCTGAGCCGGACACCGCGCGGGCTGTATAAGCAGGGTGTCAAGCAAACGCTCACCGACAAGCAGAAGCGGCAGTTTCTGACGGGTGCTTCCATCCGGGAAGTCCACGCCATACTCAAGACTGCATTTTCCTATGCCGTTGAGTGGGGTCTGCTCCTCAAGTCACCGATTCCGAGAGAAGCCCCGAAATCGACCTCGGAAGAACGTGCCATCTGGGACGAAAAGACCATGCTTGCTGCGTTGCAGACCATGACCGACCCTACGCTCCACCTTGCTGTTCATCTGAGCATGATTCTCTCGCTGCGTGTCGGAGAGATCCTTGGCTTGCAGCCGGGAGACATCGACTTTGATGCAGCGGATGGACGTGGGACCATCACGGTCGGCAGGAGCTTACAGCGCACCGAAAAGGCTGCACTGGAAAAGACCGACCCGAATCAGATCTACCACATCTTCCCCGACCAGCGTGAGGGCAGCAGCTCCGCACTGGTGCTGAAGAAGCCGAAAACCAAGAAATCCAGCCGCACCCTTTATCTGACGAAACCCTTGAAAGAGGAACTGCTGGCTTGGCTGGAAAAGCTCCGTCAGGACGAGCTTGCCATGGATGGCAGATATCGCAACTGTGGCCAGCTCTTCCGCCTGCCCAACGGTATGCCTGTTGCCCCGGAAGCCCTTTCTAAATGGTACCGCACTTGGCGGGCAGAGCACCCGGAGTTTGAGAAGATCGTGTTCCACGGTCTGCGCCACTCCAGTGCCACCTACCAGCTGCTGCAATCTGGCGGTGACTTCAAGTCGGTGCAGGGCAACACCGGTCATGCAACCGCCACCGTCCTGATGGACACCTATGCTCACACGCAGGACAAGCCCCGGTTGGAGCTGGCTGAGAAGCTGGAAGCAGACTTCTATTCACAGGACATCGGCTCCCCCAAATCCGGCTCTGTGCCGGTAAAAGAAAATCTGCCGGACGGCATCCAAATCACCCCCGAAGGGATGCTGAAAGTTGTCCGACAGATGAACCCCGAGCAGCGGCGTGAGTTCACCCGCCTGCTGTTCGCCTGAAAAAAGTATGGAAAAAACGCTCACGATGCACAGAATGCAGACAATGCAAGGAAAAACACGGCTTTCCCGCCGGTGTGCAAAAAGTGTGCAAAAGTGTGCAGAGCCCCAGAAAAAGGAAAATCCCACGAGGAATTTTACGATTCTTCGTGGGATTTTGGTGCGCTCGAGGGAACTCGAATCCCTGGCCCTCTGATTAAAAGTCAGATGCTCTACCGGCTGAGCTACGAGCGCATACATTATAAAGCGCAGTATAACACGATACTGCCGAATAATATTACCATACTCCCGGGCAAAAAGCAAGCTTTCTGCACAAAAAACTTTCCCAAAGCCGTCATCGGGCAGATTTTGCCACGAACTGCCCCTTTACAAACCGGGCAAGAACCAGTACAATCAAAGCAGTTCATTACAAAACTGCAACCGACCTGCCGGGCGCACTTCCGCGCCGGGCAAGCCGATCCGATAGGAGGGCTTTTTCCATGAAAATTTCTCGACGGTCCGTACTTCGCTATTCCGGGCTGACGGCGGCGCTGCTGGCGCTCACTGGCTGCTCTGCAAGCCCCGGCAGTGCCATTCTGGGCGGTGACCTGCCCGACTGGATGAAGAGCCTGTTCTGCGGCTCGGCGGCATCCTCTTCTGCTTCTTCTGAGGCCGCTGCATCCTCTGTGGTCGCAGCCAGTGAGGCCGCAGCTGGTGAGGCAGCCGCCTCCTCGGCAGCGTCCAGCGAAGCCGCAAGCTCTGCGTTCAGCCTTCTGCCTGCCTACGACGCTGACCCTCTGACCGGCGAAGCCCGCAAGAGCACCGGCCGGATGGTGGGTGTGATGGTCAACAACATCGCCAACTCCGAAAAGCAGAACGCACGCCCCCAGCGCGGCATCGGCTCGGCAGACCTGCTCATCGAGAGCAAGGTGGAGGGCGGCATCACCCGCCTGTGTGCCGTGTTCCGGGATGCGGACACCATCCCGGAGGTCGGGCCGCTGCGCTCTGGCCGCGACCAGTTCCTGCAGCTGCTCATGCCCCATCAGGCCCTCTATTACCACGATGGCGAGAGCATTTTCTGCACCCAGTTCATCAATGTATACGATTACTCCGGCCTGAACATCGGCGGCAAGAGTTACTTCAACACACCAGTCCACCCCCACGTTGCCCACCGTGACAACCGCGGCCGCAATGTAGCCTACGAACATACCGAGTTCACCTCCGGCAAGGAGATCAAACAGGCAGCCGGTAATGCCGGCATCGGCCTGACCTACGCCAACGAAACGCCTTTCTTCCACTTTGCCGACTACCGCACCGCAGCCTCCAATGACCTTCCCGGTGCCCCTGCGGCCAAATCCATCAGCATCACCCACTCCGAGAGCTACAGGACCCGCCTGACCTACAACAGCTGGGGCCGCAGCTACAAGCTGGAAATGTACAACCGCTCCAAAAAAGCCTATGAGAACACGGTGGACGAGCTGACCGGAAAGCAGCTGACCTTTGACAACGTGGTGGTCTGCTTTGCCGATATCGCCGCCTATGCGGGCGATTCTCACGATGTCCAGTCGGTCAACTATGTGGCCGGTGGGCAGGCGTACCTCTTCACACGGGGCGGCGTGCAGGTGGGCCGCTGGGAGAAGCCGCATCCCACCCATCCGCTCAAGCTCTACACCGAAACCGGCGAGGAGATGACCCTGAACCGGGGCAAGACCTATCTGGCACTGGTGGACAATGATGAGTGGAGCAATTTCAGCTACTAAATCACCCGCCCTCCGGGGCAGAAGAGGGAAACCGATGAAACGCTTTTGGATGCGCGCTTTGCTCTGTTTTGCGCTCAGCGCCGCACTGCTGACAGGCTGTGCGCTCAGCCCCAGCTCCCAGCCCGCTGAAAGTCCCACTGACCCGCTCACTGGGCAGGAACTTGTCTGGCCGGGCCAGCGGCCGGTCGCCATCACCATTGACAACGCGGCCGCCAGCACCACTCAGTGGGGGCTTTCCACAGCCTCGCTGGTGCTGGAAGCCCTGACCGCACAGCAGCAGTCCACCAGGCTCTGTCTGGTCTACCCTGCCGTGGGGGCCGTGCCGCAGGTCGGGCCTGTCTCTGCCGGGCAGGACCTCTACTGGCGGCTGCTGGTGGGCCAGCAGGTACTGCCGGTGCAGCGGGGCGGCGGGCAGTTTGACCAGAACTACCTTGATTACTACTCTCTGCGCGCGGTAGACGCACTGGAGGTGGGCACCAATGCCTTTTCCTGTGAGACCAATTGGCAGAATGTCCCGCTGTGGCATACCAGCGGTGCAGCACTTTCGGGTGTGCTGGGCAGCCTGAACATCTCCCCGGCCCTGACAGAATCCCGCGTCACGGACACCTCTTCCAGCAGCTCCGACAGCGAGAGCGGAACCCTCCTCTCCGTTCCGGGTCTGCTGCCCATGCAGGAAAGCGGCAAGCTGCCCGATGCAGATGCTTCGGACGCAATGAGTGTCCGGGTCCAGTTTGATGCGCAGAACGCCACCGGCTTCACCTACGATGCCGACACCAAGACCTACCGGATGCTCCACGCAGACGGCACACCGCAGCTGGATGCCAACAACGGCCAGCAGGCAGATTTCGACAACCTGCTCATTCTGTTCAGTGCATCCACCCTGCGTGACGATGGTGTGACGCTGGATTACGACCTGACCATGGGCGGCGGTGTCTGGCTCAACGAGGGCCACCTGTGGAACATCACCTGGACGCAGGGCAGCGAGACCACCTTCTTCCTGTATGATTCCAACGGCCGCCCCCTGACCCTGACGGCAGGCCGCAGCTATCTGGCGCTGGTGTCCAGCCTGACCGGGCAGGAGCTCACTGTGCAGAACTCCACCGGGGAAAGCCTGTTATAAGCAAAAGAGACGGTCCTGCAATCCGATGCAGAACCGTCTCTTTTTACGCTATGTTTTTTACAGATCGACCACGCTGCCCACCTCGGCAAGGGTGGCAGGCACCACGCCCAGATGGACCTCATCGGCATCCCGGCGCACCACAAAATGGACGGTCTGGCCTGCGGCAAAGTCGGGCTGATAGATCAGCTCCAGCGTCTGCCAGTCCGCCGGGGTCTCGCAGAAGCAGTGGAGCATCGCCCCGCGCCCTGCGGAAAGATTCAAGGTAAAGGCAGAGGCATCTGCCGCATTCTCACCGTAGAGGGGAGCTGCAAAGCTGCCCACCCGCACCTGTCTGCCATCACACAGGGCAGTCAGGCCGGTGCCCAGGCTGTACAGGGCATTCCTGCTGTCCAGGCCGCGGCTCTGCAGGTAGCTGGCCCCCACAGCCAGCGGCCGGGCCGAGAGGTTCTCCACCGACAGATAGACCAGCGTGCCGTCCAGCTCCGGGGCCGGTGCATAGCCCAGCAGCTCCACTGCCGCCTTGCCGTCCAGCAGAGCAGGTTCGCCCTCATAGCAGGGGGCCAGAGCCGCGCCCGAAACACCGGTGAGCAGGGCAGCAGCCAGACTGACTGCGCCGGAACCGGCATATTTCAGGAACGAGCGGCGGGACAGGGATTGTGACATCGGGGATTCCTCCTAACGGGAAAATAAGTTCTCTTTATACAATAGTAAATTCCGGGCTTTCTGTCAAGAGATTTGCCCGGAATTTTACCTGTTCTTCCGCGATTTTACGTGTTTTGGATATTTTCAGAGCGGCGCGGCAAAGATTCTTACTCAAATGCCTCGTTTTCCTCGGCTTCCGCCTGCCCGCGCAGGGTATCGGCGTAGCCAAAGGGCACGATGTCGATAGCCTCCACCAGACGGTCGCGCATCCAGAGCTGCACGTCGGTCTGGACGGTATAGCCGCAGCCGGGGTCGGCCATCCACTGTTCTGGGTGGCGGGAGGGCAGCGCGCGCTGGCTCAGCATACTCATGATCACGCCGCCATGGGTCACGCAGGCAGCCTCGGTCACATCCATCCGGATCATATACTCAAACAGCTTGAGCAGGGTCTCGGCGCAGCGGGCGTGGAACTGCTCGGTGGGCTCTGCTCCCTCGGGCACAAAGCCGGAGCCGGGGGTGATCCACTTCTTGAAATCCTCTTCCTTGACCAGATCCTTCACGGGGCGGTTCTCAAACACGCCAAAGCCCGCTTCCCGCAGGTCGTGCACTGTGAACTGGTGGCCTGCATTGGGGAACAGAATGTTCGCTGTCTCCACAGCGCGCACCAGCGGGGAGGAGAACACCGTGTCCACCTGCGGATACTCGAACCGCTCCTTCAGCTCCTTCAGCTGGGCGCGTCCCTCATCACACAGGGGGATATCCGTGCCGCTGCCGATGTACAACCCCTGCAGATTACCGGCCGTCATGCCGTGGCGGATGAGATGAAGTTTGAACGTTTTCATGGAAAAACACCTCTATCTGGCAAAGAGTTCCTCTTTGCTGTAAAATTTCGCACCGGCAGTGGGCATCCTGCCCGGGCCGTGCGCCACAAAATATGCGTTGATTATCTTTAGTTTAGCATAGATATGGTATCCGGGGCAAGTCTTTTGACAAAAATGACGAAAAACGACGAGAATTTCCGTCACTTTTCTTGCTTTACTTTTTGTTTTCCACTGTGTATAATCAACATGTTGTAAACCAAAAATCAAAGAAGTTCAATTTCCACTACTGAGGAGTCCAAAATCATGGAATTCAACCGTATCATCAAGCTGCTGCGCAAGGAGCGCGGCATCACCCAGAAGCAGGCCGCGGAGGACCTTGGGGTATCCCAGGCACTGCTCTCCCACTACGAAAAGGGCATCCGCGAGTGCGGTCTGGACTTTGTTGTCCGGGTGGCGGATTACTATAATGTGTCCTGCGATTACCTGCTGGGCCGCTCGGCTGAGCGCAACGGCATGATGCTGAACGCCGATGACCTGCCCAACCCCGATAAGATGAAGGACAACGTCTACCACGGCAGCGTTCTGCCCACCATGAACAAAAAGTTGATCTCCAACAGCCTGAATGTGCTGTACGCCAAGATCGCCGAGTGCCACAGCAAGGCCCTGACCACCGAGGTCAGCACCTATCTGATGATGGCCGTGGCCAAGATGTTCCGCCTGCTCTATTCCGCCGAACCCCACAACGCCCAGAGCCTGTTCAGCGTGGAGGCCCGCCGCTGGCCCGGCTACTCCGATGCCGTGATGCGGATGAGCGAGAGCAATGTGGAGGACCTGCTGGCCGGTGAGGACCTGAACGGTGCCGAGGGCGTAAAAGACCCCTCCTGCCTTGCCATGACCACCGAGAGCCTGACCCGGGAATACCCGCTGTACACCCCCAGCCTACTGAATCTGGTCAAAACCAGCGAGACCCATGTGCGCGGCCTGGACCCCAACCAGTGAGCTTCTGTGTGAAACTCCTGTTAATTCTGTGCCCAGGGCCTTGCAATTTCCGGTAAAAAATGCTATAAACGAATCAGCGAAGAAAAAGATTTCTGCCATTGATTAAGGAGGCAAGCTTTATGTCGAACAAGATTTCCCGCCGCACCTTCCTCAAGGTCACCGGTGCTTCTGCCGCTGCTCTGGGCGCTGCTGCTGTGCTGGGCGGCTGCCAGGCCGGCGATAACTCTTCCATCGAGGTCAAGGTCGGCGATAAGATCAGCAACTGGAACAATCTGGCGGTCCAGCTGACCAGCGTCTTTACTCTGGCAAGTGCCCCCGATGCCGAGGGCTATGAGTACATTGCCATGCTGATCACCTCTGCAAACCGTTCCAGCCGCAACACCTTTGCCATCGGCGCACAGAACATTCAGGAGATCGGCGAGGCCTATCCTCTGGATACCCCGGAGCAGGTCGCAGCCAACACTGCCGGTTACTTCCACGCTCTGTCCGCTTCCACCACCGACTTCTCCTTCACCTGCGACGGTCAGGCAGCCGAGGGCGGCGCTTATGTCCAGCTGTACGACAGCACCACCGAGAGCTTTACCACGGCCTCTGCCATTCCCCCGCAGGGTGCAGGCTACATTGAGCTGGTCTGCATGGTGCCCACCACCTGGCAGCAGATCGGTGTGACCTACACCCCGACCTTTGTTTCCGGCAAGACTCTGAACTTTACCATCAACGCCTCTGACCTGACCAAAGCCTAATCAAGCAGGACGAAATTTCGTATGATTTGCACGGCGGCGGTGGGGGAATTTCACAAAATATTTGTGAAAACCATTGACATTCGCCCCCGTTTCGCCTATTGTATAGGCAGAGCCTTTTGGCATTTTCGTGCGCTTTGCACATTATAAGGAGGAACGATTATGTCGTTAGCATTTTCTCGCCGCTCTTTCCTGAAATACTCCGCTGTTGCAGCTGTGGCCGTTGCGGGTGCCAGCCTCTTCTCCGGCTGTGATCAGACCGATACCAAGAACCTGTACTGCGATGGTGCCGGTTCCATCACTGTTCTGCAGATCAATGCTGTTCTGGGCACCTACGATGACAATGCCAAGAAGTACAAGGACATTGATTTGACCAAAAACTCCATCAGCTTCCCCTTCCAGATCACCGTTGGCCGCACCAACAATCTGCCCATCCAGCCCAGCAACTTCAAGGCGATCGTCTACGGTAAGGACGGCAAGCAGAAGGCAAAGTATGTTGGTGGAACCAGCAATGAGCTTAAGATCGACGCTTCCCTGCTGGACACCAACCTGGCAAACAGCGCTATCAATAAGGGCACCATCACGCTCAACTCCTCTTTGGCTGAGGGCGAAAAGCTGGTCTTTACCTATTGCCCCGACCTGCAGTATGCCGAGTATTCCATGAACTGGGTTCTGGCTCGTGCCGCCAAGAAGGAAGAGAACGCTGCTTCTCCTGCCAGCAAGTAATCTCCCCAACGTACATCCCAAGCCGTCCGGGAAAGCCGGGCGGCTTTTTTGCGCCGTTGCATTGGCAAAGTATCTCAATTTTTCTTTAAATTTTCAGCAATTCTGTATCTTGTGCACACCCGCATTTTCTGATACCATAGGTTCATGGAAAAGAAGGGGAGCGCAGCGGCAGAGGCCGCCGCGCTGTTTGTGTTTCCGCTCAAAAAGGCCATGGGCCGTAGTTTGACAGAACAGGAGTGTTGCAGTTATGATCAACATGGTAAAGCTTCCCACCAACAAGAGCAATCTGTTCCTGCGTGTGGCAAAGGGCCATTTCGCAACCAGCCACAGCCACATCAATTACTATATCGATGTCACCACCCAGAAGTCCCGCCTTTCCGAGGCAAAGGCCGTGGCAAAAGAGCTGGTGGCTGCCTACCAGCACAACACCATCGTGGATACCGTTCTCTGCCTGGACGGCACACAGGTCATCGGCACCTGCCTTGCCAACGAGCTGACCAAGGACGGCTTTGCCAACATGAATGCCCACCAGACCATCTATGTCATCACCCCGGAGTACACCACCGGCAGCCAGATCATCCTGCGCGACAATCTGGCCCCCATGGTCAAGGGCAAGCATGTGCTGATCCTGGCTGCTTCCATCACCACTGGCTACACCGTGCAGGCTGCGATCGAGGCGATCAACTACTACGGCGGCACTGTGGCAGGCCTGAGCGCCATCTTCGCCACCGCCACCGAGTGCCTGGGCATCCCGGTCACCTCTATTTTTGACCCCTCCAACCTGCCCGATTACGCCAGCTTCGATTCCCGCGAGTGCCCCATGTGCAAGGCGGGCCAGCATATCGATGCACTGGTCAACAGCTTCGGCTATTCGGCACTGTAAGCCCCATTGCCCCATCCGTTTCATCCACTTCCTGCAGACACAAAGACCCGGCTGTCATCGGCAGCCGGGTCTTTTCCTTATTCTGTTTTTTTCGGGAACACAAACGGGTCGTGCAGGTAGACCAGCACGAGGTACGCCGCCATAAAGCACCAGATGATGGGCTCACAGAGGATGACGGCGTTATAGGCAAACTTCGGGATGAAGAAGAGCACGAATACCACCTTGCCCACCAGCTCGATGACACTGGAGAAGAGGGGCAGGACCTTCTGCCCCAGGCTCTGCAGGGCGTAGCGGGTGGCCAGCAGAACACCCAGCACCGAGTAGAAGGGCGCGTTCCAGAGCAGATACCGTGCGCCGTTTTCCAGCACCACAGACTCGCTGGAGCCGGAGATGAGCCGCACCATCCACTCTGCGCCCAGCTGCATCAGAAAGATCGCCAGCACGGCCACCACCACGCTGTACAGGGCGATCTCCTTCATGCCCTTGCGGACACGCTCCGGCTGGTTTGCACCGCGGTTCTGGGAAACAAACGTGGAGCATGCCGATGCCATGGCCATGACCGGCATGGTGGTAAAGGAGAACAGCTTCCGGGCGGCGGTGTGACCGGCGATGACCAGCGTGCCCAGATCGTTGATGCCATACTGCAGCACCACCGAGCCAGCCGAGACGATGCTGCTCATCAGGCCCATGGAGATGCTCTGGCTGAACAACTCCCAGTAAAGGTGGCTGCCCACCCTGAAATGCTGCTTTTCCGGAAGCAGGATCTTCACTCTGAGGAAGATATACAGGATGCAGAGCACCACCGAAACGCCCTGCGAGATGACCGTTGCCACAGCCGCTCCCTGCACCCCCATGCCCATCCTTGCAATGAACAGGAGATCCAGCACCACATTCAGGCCCGAGGAGATGAGCAGGAACACCAGCGGCATCACGCTGTTGCCAATGGCGCGCAGCAGGCCCGCGCAGAGGTTATAGGCGAACATGACCAGCACGCCCAGATCGATGGTCAAAATGTAGCGGTACGCATCGTCCAGGATCTCCGCCGGGGTGTCCAGCATGAGGAGCAGCGGGTGCAGGCCCAGCACACCTGCCAGCGTAATGCAAAGGGAAGCCACCAGACCGATGACCAGTGAGCCTGCCACGGTCTTTTTGAGCAGATCGTGATCCTGCGCCCCGTAGGAGCGCGCTGCAACGATTGCAAGGCCGTTTCCGATACCGAGGCCAAAACCGACCAGAAGCTCGTAGATCGAGCCGCAGGAGCCAATGGCGGCAAGGGCGGTATCGCCCAGCACATTGCCCACGATCATGGTGTCCACGGTGTTATAGAGCTGCTGAAACAGGCTGGAGATGAAGATGGGCAGCATGAACAGCAGCAGGTTTTTGAAAATGGGCCCGTGCATCAGGTCCACATTCATGCTGAAGGGGGATTTTTTCGCAGTTTGGGTCATAAGGTTCCTCACAGTTTACGGAAAACAACCCTCCCCGGCATTGCGCAGCAAAAACGGAGAGGGTTGTGCTTTATTTTTCTTTTACAGCTCCTGGGTTTCAAAGCCGTGGCCGGTCAGCACCTCCACGCTGGTGAAGCCGGCAGCCTTGATGGCGGCGGCGGCTTCCTCAAAGCCGAAGGTCAGGCTGGAAACATCGTGGGAGTCGGAGGTGATGATGACCTTGCCGCCCATCTTGTTCCACTCCTCCAGCATCCATGCACTGGGGTAGAAGTCCTTGCGGTAGCCGCGGTAAACGCCGCCGGTATTCACTTCCAGCAGGCAGTTGTGCTCTTTGGCTGCGCTCAGGGCCTTGAGGGCAGCGGCCCGGTAGCGGGGAGCCTCTTCATCAAAGAACTCACCCTCGCCGTTCAGCTTCTTGATGAGGTCGATGTGGGCCAGAATGTCCGGTCCCTTGGCGGCAACCTTCTCCACCTCTGCAAAGTAGGCCTCCACCGCGGCCAGCGGGTCACCGTCGAAATCATCAAAGATGCAGTCGTGCAGATCCTGCGGGCGGAAGTCGATCTCGTAGTACTTGCCGGTGTTCTTGCCGTACAGGTGATGGGCAGCACCGATCCAGTAATCGTAGTTCTCGGGCTTGTCCTCGCTCAGGCTGTCCCACTCGATGCCGCAGAGGATGTCCACCTTGCCCTTATACTCTGCCTTGAGCTTTGCAATGGTGGCCTTGTACTGGGCGGTGCGGCTGGGGCTCATGCAGTACTCACGGTCCCGCTGAGTATAGCTGTGGCCGGAGAAGCCCAGGGTCGTCAGGCCCTGTGCACAGGCGGCACTGGCCATTTCCTGCAAGGTATTTTTGCCATCGCACATCGTCGAGTGGCAATGAACACTGGACTTCCTATAATCTGCCATAACTAAATCACTGCATCCTTTCCTGTTTGACCTTGTGGTCAATGACGTGTCGTTTTTCCAGCTCACGGGTGATCTCTTCCACCGTGATGCCCGCCTGCACCATCAGCACCAGCACATGGTATGCCAGGTCGCTGATCTCATAGATGGTCTCGGCCTTGTCCTCTTTTTCTCCCGCAATGATGACCTCGGTGCACTCCTCGCCCACCTTTTTCAGGATCTTCTCCTTGCCCTTCTCGAACAGATAGGTGGTGTAGCTGCCTTCCTGGGGATGATCCCTGCGGCCCTGGATGAGTTCGTAAAGCCCCTGCCAGCTGAACTGCTTGAGCTCCGGCGAGACATACACTTCGTTGAAGAAGCAGCTCTCGGCACCGGTATGGCAGGCAGGGCCATCCTTGACCACCTCCACCACCAGTGCGTCCTTGTCGCAGTCTGCGGTGATGGACACCACATGCTGGACATTGCCGCTGGTATCGCCCTTGCGCCAGATCTCCTGACGGCTCCGGCTCCAGAACACCGTACGCCCCTCGGCAATGGTCAGTGCCAGCGTCTCGGCGTTCATGTAGGCAAGGGTGAGCACCTCTTTGGTGTAGTGATCCTGCACGATGGCAGGAATGAGGCCCTTTTCATCAAATTTCAGTTCCATGGTCCATACTCCCTCCCCAAAGGGGATACTTACAGTTTATCCTAAAGTTGCCCGAAACGCAAGAGCTTACAGCCGCATTTCGACACCATTTTCATTCAGATAGGTTTTCAGGTCGTGGATGGTCAGCAGTTTCTGGTGGAAAATGCCCGCCGCAAGGCCAGCGTCGATGCCCTTGTGGTGGAACAGCTCAAGGAAATCTTCCTTTTTGCCCGCGCCGCCGCTGGCGATGATGGGCACATTCACCCGGGCAGCGACCGCGTCCAGCATCTCAAGATCGAAGCCGGTGCGGACACCATCGGTGTCAATGCTGTTCAGGCAGATCTCCCCCGCGCCATGCGCCACGCACCAGCTGATCCAGTCCAGCGCGTCCCGACCGGTATCCTCGCGCCCACCCTTGGCAAACACCCGGAACTGGCCGTTCACCCGCTTCACGTCCGCCGAGAGCACCACACACTGATCGCCGTATTTCCGGGCCGCCGCCGGGATGAGGCCGGGGGCCCGCAGAGCGCCCGAGTTGACGCTGACCTTATCGGCGCCGCATTTCAGCACCCGGTCAAAATCCTCCAGCGTGTTGATGCCGCCGCCTACGGTCAGCGGGATGAAGATCTCGCTTGCCACCCGGGTCAGGATATCGGTGAACAGAGCACGGCCCTCAAAGCTGGCGGTGATATCGTAGAACACCAGCTCGTCGGCACCGGCAGCGTTGTACATCCGGGCCATCTCCACCGGGTCGGCCACATCCCGGATGCCCTCAAAATTCGTGCCCTTGACCACCCGGCCATTCCGGACATCCAGACAGGGAATGATGCGTTTTGTGATCATTTTCGTTCCCCTCCGTTTAATTCTGCACCAGTTCTACACAACGTTTCAGATCCAGCGTCCCGGTATACAGGCTCTTGCCCAGAATCGCGGCAGCGGTGCCCATCTTTTTCAGTTCCAACAGCTCGGCCTCCGACGAGATGCCGCCGCTGGCCGTGAAGGCCACGCCCGGCACCTCTGCCGCCAGCTGGCGGTACAGCGCCAGATTCGTACCCTGCATGGCACCATCACAGGCAATGTCGGTGTAGATGATGGCCGTGCACCCCGCATCTGCCAGCCGCCTGCAGAAGTCCACGCCCTTTTCGGCGCTGACCTCCTTCCACCCGTGGATGGCAACAAATCCATCTTTGGCATCCACCCCCACGGCGATCCTCTCGCCGTAGCGTTTCAGCATCCGGGCCGTGAAATCAAAATCCGTCACGGCCACGCTGCCCAGGATGCAGCGATCCACGCCCAGAGAAAGGTATTTTTCAACACGCTCCTCCGTGCGGATGCCGCCGCCCACCTCAATGTACAAGCCCCCCTGCTCTGCCAGCGCGGCAATGGATCTGTAGTTGGAAAGGGTGCCGTCCTTTGCGCCATCCAGATCCACAACGTGGAGATACCTGGCCCCGGCCTCCACAAACTGCCGGGCCTGTGCACAGGGGTCGTCCCCGTAAACGGTCATACTGTCATAATCTCCCTGCGTCAGGCGGACAACTTTGCCGCCTCGCAGGTCAATGGCTGGGAATAGATTCATAGTTTCTCCTTTAGCGGCCTTACCCTCTCAGCTTCGCTGCGCTCAGCAGCTCTCCCAAAGGGAGAGCCTTTGGCAAAACCGGAAAGTTTACCGTACTGCCAAGGCCTCGCCCTTTGGGAGAGGTGGCATCACGCAAGTGATGACGGAGAGGGCGAGCCAGTTTACAATTCTGCAAACGCCTTCAAGATCCGCAGCCCCGTCTCCCCGCTCTTTTCGGGGTGGAACTGGGTGCCGTACACCCTGCCCGCCCTGACCACGCCGGTCACGGGGATGGAGTAATCGCTGACAGCAAGTGTACTCCCGGTACAATTTTTGCCGTAGTAGCTGTGGACGTAATAGACATACTCGCCCTCACGGATGTATCGGAAAAGTGGGTCATCCCGTACGATGTGCAGGGCGTTCCAGCCGATCTGCGGCACCTTGAGGGATTTGTCTTTCAGGTCAGGTTCCAGCGGGCAGACCTCACCTTTGACAAAGCCCAGGCCCTCATGTTCGCCGTACTCATAGCTTTTTTCAAAGAGCAGCTGCATTCCCAGGCAGATGCCCAGCAGGGGCTTTTGCGCCGCCTGCTCCCGGATGACCGGCACCAGACCGGTGGCCGAGAGCTTGTCCATGGCATCGCCAAAGGCCCCCACCCCCGGCAGGATGAGCCGGTCGGCCTTGCGGATGGTCTGTGCATCGGCGGTCACAACGGCCTCCAGCCCCAGATGCGTCAGGCTGGAGCGCAGGCTGAACAGGTTGCCCACGCCGTAATCGATGATCGCGATCATACCAGCAGTCCTTTCGTGGAGGGGATCTCGTCCCGGTGGGCGGCATCAATGGCGACTGCCGCAGCCAGCGCGTGGCCTGCCCCCTTGAAGCAGGCTTCGAGAATGTGGTGGGTATTTTCCCCTGCAAATTGTACAAAGTGGAGCGTTGCGGGCACATTGCGGGCAAAGCCCAGCCAGAACTCCGCGGCGCATTCCACATCGAAATCGCCCACCTTTTCGGTCTTGCAGTGGACATCCCAGTTCAGGGTGCACCGGCCCGAAAGGTCTACCGCGCAGAGCACCAGCGCCTCATCCATGGGCAGGTAGAAGCTGCCATACCGCTGGATGCCCCGCATCTCGCCCAGCGCCCGGGCAAAGGCCTGCCCCAGTGCAATGCCGATATCCTCAGCCGTGTGGTGGTAATCCACCTCCACATCCCCGTGGCAGGCGAGCACCAGGTCAAACCGGCCATGGCGGGCAAACAGCTCCAGCATGTGGTTCAGGAACCCACAGCCGGTATCCACCTCATAGCGGCCCGCACCGTCCAGATTCAGGGTCAGCTCGATCTGGGTCTCGTTGGTGTTGCGTTCCAGTGTCACTTCCCGCATGGGTCATTCCTCCATTATTTTGTCAAGGGTGTTCAGGAAAATCTGCATCTGCTCCGGCGTGCCGATCGTGATGCGCAGCCAGTTTTCAATGCGCGGGGCATCAAAGTGGCGCACCAGAACGCCTTTTTTCTTCAACTTCCGGTACAATTCGCCGCCGTTTTTCTTTTGGGTAGAGGCAAACAGGAAGTTGGAGCGGCTGTCCAACACCGCAAAGCCCCGGGCTTCCAGCTGCTGTTTTGTCCATGTGCGGGTGTCCACGATGGCGGCACGGGTCTTTTCAAAATAAACGGTGTCTTCCAGCGCGGCCTGCCCTGCTTTCAAGGTCAGGCGGTTGATGTTATAGGGGTTCAGGCTGAACTTGACCCGGTTCAGGTCCGCGATGAGGCTGGCGCTGCCCATGGCAAGGCCCAGCCGCGCTCCTGCCAGCTGGCGGGATTTCGAGAAGGTCTGCACCACCAGCAGGTTGTCGTACCGGTCAATGAGCGGCACGCAGCTCTCGCCGCCAAAGTCCACATAGGCCTCATCCACAATGACCACATTGTCAGGGTTCGCTTTCAGGATGCCCTCGATGGCACTGCGGGGCAGGGCCAAGCCGGTGGGAGCGTTGGGGTTTGCGATGACGATGGTCTCGTTCAGGCCGTAGTAATCGGCGGGGTCAAGGGTGAAATCCTCCTTCAGCGGGATGATATGGCTGGGGATGTGCATCAACCCGCACCAGACGCTGTAACAGCCATAGGTGATGTCGGCATAGGCCAGCGGGTGGGTCTCGTCACAGAAGGCCCGCAGGGCGAAGAAAAGGTTCTCGTCACTGCCGTTGCCGGGCATGATCTGGTCCAGCTGCAGGCCAAAGTGCACCGCCGCCGTTTTCAGCAGGTCGGTGCAGGCGGGGTCGGAGTAGAGACGGAGCTTTTCCACCTCGTGCTCGCTCACCGCCGCTACCACCGCCGGGCTGGGCAGATAGGGGCTTTCGTTGGTGTTCAGCTTGATGTATTGCTGGTCCTGCGGCTGCTCCCCCGGGGTGTAGGGGGTGACTGTTTCAAGTTTCGGAGAGAGATATTTACTCATAGCAATTTCCTCACTGTCAGCGTCCTCGCCCTCTCAGGCGCTTCGCGCCAGCTCCCCCAAAGGGGGAGCCTCTGGCGGTTTTCCGTAACCTTGCGGGAAATTGCCAAATCCTCTCCCTTTGGGAGAGGTGGCATTGCAAAGCAATGACGGAGAGGGCGAGCCGCCTTCAGTCCTCTTCATATCTTATCGTCACACTCTTCGCATGGGCGTGCAGGCCCTCGCGCTCGGCAAAATCGGCAATGCGGGGTGCCACCTCGCCCAGCGCCTCGCGGGTGTAATAGAGGAAACTGGACTTCTTCACAAAGTCGTCCACACCCAGCGGGCTGGAGAAGCGGGCCGTGCCGCTGGTGGGCAGGGTGTGGTTGGGGCCTGCAAAGTAATCGCCCAGGGCCTCGGGCACATTGCGGCCCAGGAAGATGCTGCCCGCGTTTTTGATCTCGTTCAGCACCCCGAAGGGGTCCTCCACGCAGACCTCCAGATGCTCCGGCGCAATGATGTTGCAGGCCTCAATGGCCTTGTGCAGGTCGGTGCAGACGATGATCTTCCCGTTGTCGTCCACGCTGGCGCGGGCAATGGCGGCACGGGGCAGCTGGGGGATCTGCACCTCCAGCTCTGCCTGCACGGCCCTGGCCAGCGCCGGACTGTCGGTGACAAGAACAGGGCTGGCCAGCTTGTCGTGCTCGGCCTGGCTCAGCAGGTCTGCCGCCACCCAGGCGGGGTTGCAGCCGCCGTCGGCCAGCACCAGGATCTCGCTGGGGCCGGCGATCATATCAATGCCCACCTTGCCGAACACCTTCCGCTTGGCGGTGGCAACGTAGATGTTGCCGGGGCCGACGATCTTGTCCACCGCCGGGATGCTCTGGGTGCCGTAGGCCAGCGCGGCCACGGCCTGTGCACCGCCGGTCTTGAAGATCTTGGTCACACCGGCGGTGGCGGCGGCGGCAAGGATGACCGGATTCACCCTGCCGTCCTTTCCGGCGGGGGTGGTCATCACGATCTCCGACACGCCCGCGACCTTGGCCGGGATGACATCCATCAGCACGGTGGAGGGATAGGCCGCCGTACCGCCGGGCACATATACGCCCGCCTTTTCAATGGGGGTATATTTCTGGCCCAGCACAATGCCGGGCTTCTCGTTGATCACAAAGCTCTTGTGCACCTGCTGGCGGTGGAAGCGCTCAATGTTGGCGGCAGCCTCCCGCAGGGTCTCAAGGAAATAGGGGTCCATATTGGCAAAGGCCTCATCGATCTCCGCCTGCGTCACCTGCAGGTCATCGATCTTTGCCCCGTCAAATTTCAGCGCGTACTCCTTCAGCGCCTCATCGCCCCGGGCACGGACCTCAGCAATGATGCCGTCCACCACATCCTCCACGTTTTTTTCCGCGCGGATGTCCCGGTTCAGGATCTCCTCGGGCCTGAGCTCATCAAAATTATACAGCTTGATCATTTTGTTTCCTCCTGCAAGGTCTTGCGCAGCGCTTCCAGCATGGCATCCATCTCGTTGTGCTTGAACTGGTAGCTGGCCTTATTGGCAATGAACCGGGCCGAGATGGGCATGAACTCGGTGACCACCCGCAGGCCGTTCTCCCGCAGGGTGGTGCCGGTCTCCACGATATCCACAATGACATCGGAAAGGCCCAGAATTGGGGCCAGCTCAATGGAGCCGTTCAGTTTGATGATATCGATATCCCGCCCGATGGACGCATAGTAGCTCTTTGCAATGTTGACGAATTTGGTCGCCACCCGCACCGGGCGGCTGGGGTCATCCTTGTAATCTGCCGGGGCAGCCACGCACATCCGGCACCTGCCAAGGCCGGTATCCAGCAGCTCGTAGACATCGGCAGAGGCTTCGGTGAGGATATCCTTGCCCACGATGCCCACATCTGCCGCGCCGTGCTCAACGTAGATGGCCACATCGCTGGGCTTGACAAGGAAGTAGCGGATGCCCGCCGCAGGGTTTTCCACCACCAGCTTTCGGGTGGCGTTGTAGTCCTCGGTGCAGCCGTAGCCGATGCGGGCCAGCAGGTCATACACCCTGTCGCCCAGACGGCCCTTGGGCAGGGCCACATTCAGCATGACCCGGTCCGTGCTGTTCCTCTGTACCGGCGGGGTGGGGGCGCTCAGACGGTCGAGCTCGTCCAGATAGACCGCAAAGCCGATGGCCCCGGCCCCGGGGGTGAACTTCTGCATCAGCAGGTCATAACGGCCGCCCTTGAGCAGGGGCCGCGGCAGGCCCTGCAGGTAGCCCTGAAAGACCAGCCCGTTGTAGTATTCCATCTCACCGGCAAGGCTCAGGTCAAGGCGGACCGCCCCGCCGGAGGCCTCCAGCGTTTTGGCCAGTGCCCGCAGCTCAGCGGCGGCGGCGCGCATCCGGTCGTTGCAGCAGGCGCTCTCTGCCTTTGCCAGCGTCTCCTCGCAGCTGCCGGAAAGCTCCAGCAGACCGGTCAGGGCATCGGCCCCGGCGGTATCCAGCCCGGCGGCCTGCGCGGCGCGGCGCAGCTCGTGTGCATTCTTTTCCCGCAGCTTTTCCAGCAGGCCGGGGCGGGCATTCTCCGGCACGCCCAGTGCGTCGAACAGGCCGAACAGATAGCCCATGTGGCTGACTTCCAGCACCCACGCGGCCCCCAGCTGGGCCAGGCTCTGCGCTGCCAGCCGGACCGCCTGCTGCACCTGTGCCTCCCCCACCGCGCCCAGCATCTCAAGGCCCATCTGGGAGATCTCCTGGAAGGTGTGGCTCTCTGCCGAGGGGCGGTAGACGTTCTCATGGTAGTAATACCGCAGGGTCTCGCCGGGGGCGGGCTGGGCCGTCTTGGCAATGGACAGGGTCACGTCCGGCTTGAGCGCCAGCAGACGGCCATCCAGGTCGGTGAAGGTGATGACCTGCTCCGAGGACAAAAAGCTCCGGTTCTCCTGATAAAGCCCGTACTCCTCAAAGCGGCCCATGTGATATTTGCGGCAGCCCGCCGCCTCATACAGCGCCCGCAGCGCAAAGGAGGCCCGCTCCTTGGGCTGCAAACTGTCCAGACTGAATTCCATCTCGATCTCCTCGTTCCCTCTCTGCGTATTTCCCACTTCTTTTGTTTATTTTACTTTATCGAGATAAAGTTGTAAAGTACGAAAGTGACAGCTTTTCAGCCCTATCTTACCGTTTTTCTGTGCGTTTGTACAGAAAGGCGAAATCATTTCACCCCAGCGCCAAAACAGATGATGGAGAGCGAAAACCGGGGATGCAAAAAGGCCGGGCCAGTCTCCTGCATTGGAAACCGACCCGGCATCTTTCTTATTTTGCAAGCTTCAGATTCTGCGGCTCTTTGGGTGTGAACACAAGCTTCAGGTCCATTCCCATTCCGTCTGCCAGACGCTTCAGCAGCTTCAAAGATGGGTTGCGTGTTCCATTTTCCAGCTTGCTGATATCCGCCTGATTGATGCCGGTGCGTTCGGCCAGCTCCTTCTGGGTCAGGTTCTGAGAAATGCGTGCATCTGCCATCGCCCGGATGATATCCATTTCCGGCTGGTTCTCTTCCCACTCCTTGCGGAACTCCTCATTTTTCAACTGTTCATTCAAATACAGATCCAGTGTTTTCATCTGATTCACCCTCTCTTTCCAAAAAATCTTTCCGATACTGTTTTGCCCGTTCAATTTCACTCTTGGGTGTTTTCTGGGTCTTTTTGATAAAGCCGTTCGTCAGAATGATCCTTCCCCCATAATAGAAGAAATACATGACCCGCGAAATATCCGTTCCAACTTTTCCGCGGATCTCAAAAATCCCATCATCCAGATGCTTGCTGTATGGCTCCCTCAGACGGTTTCCCTGTTCCTGTAAAACCTTTAGGGTCATTACCAGCTTGCTCCGCATTTTGATATCCAGTTCATCCAAAAAATCTTCCGCAGGGCGCTGGCCATCTCTTGTTTCATAAAATTCCACCACGAACGGTCCCATTTCAAAATCCTCCCTACACTTTTCCCCTTTCAGTATATGGCAGATATGCCATATTGTCAAGTGCAAAAAGGCCGCTGCCCATCAGAAAACAGGCAGCGGCCATACAGCTCGATTCTTTGTCTTTTAGCCCAGCAGCGCCAGCACACCGGCCTTGGGGCGGGCACCCACAGCCTGATTCACAAGCTTGCCGTCGTGGAACACCAGCAGGGTGGGGATGCTCATCACGCCGAACTGGGAGGCCAGCTCGGGCTGTTCATCCACATTGACCTTGCCCACCTTGACATCGGTGCGCTCCTCGGCCACCTCGTCCACGATGGGGCTCAGCATCCGGCAGGGGCCGCACCAGGTGGCCCAGAAGTCCAGCAGAACAGGCTTTGTGCTGTGCAGCACCTCGGCTTCAAAATTTTCTTTGGTAATGGTAACAACAGCCATATCGGTTCCCTCCATTTTTTATCCGCACCCTCTGCGGGGGCGGTCAGTTCCTTCAAAAGAAGGAGTGATTCTTACTTATGGCTCTAGTATACCCCAAACGACAGGATTTTTCCAGAAACAATCTGTGAACAAAAAAGGCGGCGGCCCGCCCACTTGGGGAGAGCCGCCGCCCTGTGTTGTTCTTTGGAGTTCTCCGGGTTGTCTGGTCAGAGCGATCAGGCCGTGACCCAGGCGATCGCGGTAACGGGCCACCAGCCGGTCAGGTTCAGAGCGGTGTAAACGCCAACGATCGCATTGCCGATGGACTTACCCATGTAATCGGCAGCGGCATTGATGCCCTTTGCTGCCAGATCTGTGATATTCTCGCCGTTCTTCTTGTTGTTCTTGATCCAGGTACGGGTCTGATCCAGACCCCAGATCAGGTTTGCAACAGAAATGACTGCGCCGATCGTCCAACCCACAGCAAACGGAGCGGTAAAACCGTCGCCGCCGCTGGTATAGGTCATTTCTTCTTCGTTCATCACGTTGTAGTTCGCGGGCAGCATGAGCTTCTTTTCCATAATAATACTCCTTTACAAAAGCATTTATTGCACGGTGCAGCATACACCGCAGGTTACAGAAAACAGACCCGGTATCCCACTTTCCCGGCTTACAGGATCAGCAGAACAGCGCTCAGGGGAGCCAGAGCCACCACCATGGTGCTGGAAACGGCATCCCGGACAAAGTTGGCTGCGGACTTGGACATATCCTCGCCGACAGCATCTGCGGCACGGCCCAGAACGGTGAAGAGGTTGCCCTCACGGTTGCTCTTCTTGTTCAGCCAGTCCTTGGAAGCGGAAATGCCCCAGATATAGCTGGCACCCAGCACCACAGCACCCACGACCGTAGCGGCAGTGGTTGCAAATCCGCCAATATCGGAACCGCCCTGGGTATAGGTCATCTCTTCTTCGGAAAGCACTGCGTATTCAGCAGGCAGATTCATGTTCTTGTTCATAGGTCTCATACTCCTTTTTTGAGCAGCTTGAACCGATGGTGTTCTTTCCCAATTTACCATCTGGTTTCCAGCCTTATATTACTACATCACACAGTTTCATGCAATGGATTTTGTGAAAAACCATCAAAAATCGGAAAGTCGCATGAAAAAACAAACGAAAGTTTGGTGAAAAGCACTGCAATAATTTTCCACTCAGCCTGCCACGCCCGCACGGTAGAGATACGGGTCGGTGGTAAAACTGGCATAGCTGTACAGCACAAGGATCTGGTCGTAGTCGTTGGCCGCAATGAGCTGGTCCAGCCCATAGTTATAGTTGCGGAAATCCACCACGTCGATGGCCGCATAGTTGGCTGTCAGGTAGGGCACAAAGCTGTTGGCATAGCTGTCCTTGATGACCAGGATCTTTCCCTCGCCGTCACCCTCCACCCGGCTCAGGCCGTTGTTGCCGTGCAGGAACATGGCGTACTTATCATACACCTCCAGCTTGTCCAGATCGTACAGGCCGGTGGTGGTGCCCTCGGTGGGCTGGCCCGGGCCGGTGACGTTCCAGACCGTCAGGCTGTTCTGCAGGTCGTACCAGGTAATGGTGTCGGGTTCGGCATTCCAGGTGCGGGTCTTGGAGTAGTGGGTGCCGTAGAAATCCTCACAGGTCTCGGCCGTGTGGGCATCCCGGTCAAAGGGGGTCAGACCCAGCGTCTCGCAGAACTGCTGGTAGGCGTAGTAGGCCCCCAGCGTTGTCCAGTGGTGGTCGGTGCGGTAGTAGAGGTATTCCCCTTTGTGCTCCGTCAGGGCGGGCAGGACATCAATGAACCGCCCGTAGGCCTCCCCCTGTGCGGCAACGCCTTCCAGAATGCCCTTCTCATCGATCTGGGGTGCCCCCGCCGGGACATTCTCAGGGTAGACCACCGAGGCCGACGGCACCAGCATGAGGTTCACCCTGCCCGGGTAACGCTGGGCAAGGCTCTGGACGGCGGCAAGGTTCTTGGCCATCCCCTTTTCCTCATTTTTCAGGATGCTGTAATGCCGGGCGAACATCATGTGCTCCCGGCCCAGCAGGATGCCGCCGCTCTGGGTCTTTTGGAAGAGGGTGGTCTCCGCCGCGCTCTGCAGGCTGATCCACTGGTCGCGGCCAAACACCTGATCCTTGACGTATCGGGTGTAGCTGGTGAAGTAGTTGTTCAGCCCGTCGGTGGAAACGGCGGTCAGCCTGGGCCGCTGGGTCAGGGTGGTGTTTTCCAGTTCACTGTACGCGCGGTCGGGCGTGGCCATATCCAGCACGAACAGTCCGATAAAGAACAGCCCGAAGGCCACCAGCACCGGATACCGGAACAGAGAGGGAGTTTTCTTTGTATGCTTATCCATTCAGATTCCCTCCTCAGAAGTTGAAATACAGGAACGGGCTGTTGGTGCTGCCCACCACATACGCCGTGGAGAGCACCAGCAGCACCAGCACCGCAGCCACACGGGTCACAGTGTGTTTGCGCAGGGCGTTCCAGATCTTCTCAATGAGCGGGGTGCAGCACAGGATGCTGACCGCCAGCAGCACGCCGTAGTTGCGCAGGAAGTAGACCGGAGACGCACCGCCCGAAGGGAGGAAGAGCTTGCGGAACAGCAGCCCGAAGCCCACCCCGGCCTCATTGCCCACAAACATGGCCCAGCCCACCACCACAAGGAACATGGTGTAGATGTGGGGCCATATCCTGCCTTTTTCCAGATACTTGAGCAAAAACAGCTTTTCAAGGGCCAGCAAAACAAAGTAGTACAGGCCCCAGCAGATAAAGTTCCAGTCTGCACCGTGCCAGATGCCGGTGAGCAGCTCCACCACGAACAGGTTGAAGATCTGCCGCTTCAGGCCCTTGCGGTTGCCGCCCAGCGGGATATAGACATACTCGCGGAACCAGCCGGAAAGGGTCATGTGCCAGCGCCGCCAGAACTCGGTGATGGAGCGGGAGATATAGGGGAAGTTGAAGTTCTGGGGGAAATCAAAACCCAGCATCTTGCCCATGCCGATGGCCATCATGGAGTAACCGGAAAAATCAAAGTAGAGCTGGAGCGAATAGGCGATGACACCCAGCCAGACCAGCGGCGTGGACGCATTGGCAAGGCCCACAAAGGTGGTGGAAGGGCTGTCGGCAATGCCGATGATGTCTGTCCAGAGCGCGCCGACGGCATCCGCCAGCAGGACCTTTTTTGCCAGACCGAAAGTGAACAGGGTCATGCCTTCCTCAATCTGCTGCAAGCTGTAACGATGCTTGTAAACGTGCAGCTGGGCCGAGACATCCCGATACTTGACGATGGGGCCCGCGATGAGCTGGGGGAACATGACAACATAAGCGCCGAAGTCGATGATGTTGTGCTCAGTCTTTACCTCCCGGCGGTAGACATCAATGGTGTAGGAAAGGGTCTGGAAGGTATAAAAGCTGATGCCCAGCGGCAGGACGCTGATGCCCTGAATGGCCGCAAATCCGGTGCCCAGCAGGCTGTTGATGCTGCGCAGGACAAAGTTTGCGTACTTGAAGTAGAACAGCATCCCCAGGCTGGCTGCAAGGGCGACCAGCAGCAGCACCTTGCGCACGCCGGGCTTTGCGTCAAACGCTTCCAACCCCAGGCCGCAGAGATAGTTGATGAGGATCAGGGCCAGCATGACCGGGAAGAACCGGACCTCACCCCAGCAGTAGAACACCAGGCTGCACACAAAGAGCACCGTATTCTTGAGCTTTGCGGGCGCAAGGTAATACAGCGCCAGCGTAATGGGAAGAAACCGGAACAGAAAGATGATGGTGCTGAAAACCAAGGCTTCGACCTCCTTTTAAAAAAAGAGCTGCTGCAAATGCCCTCTCACACTCGCTGCGCTCGTCAGCTCTCCCTTTGGGAGAGGCGGCAGTGCGGAGCATTGACGGAGAGGGCCTGCAGCAGCCCCATTCAGTTTTATTTTACTCTCCCAGTGCGCTGTCCACCGCGCTGTCCAGATCGGCAGTGCACTCGTTGGAAGCGATGACCATGACCACGGTGTTGTCCTTGAAGGCGATCACGGCGTTCTCCACATTTTCCTGGGCCTGTGCGAACTCCGCGTAGTTGCCGTAGAACGCCACCTGATCCTGCTGGTAAGCAGTCAGCTGGTTTGCAACCTCCTCAGCCTTGCCGTCAGCAGCTTCCACGACCAGCACCATGCCGGCATCGCCGTTGTCGTTGCTCTTCACGCCCTTGTAGCTCACCACATCCTCAGCGGGCAGGTTGAAATCGTACTCAATGTTCATGGCAGCGATTTCAAACTGGTTGGAGATGGGGTTGGCATCCAGCAGGGTCTCGAACGGTGCGTTCAGGGCATCGGTGCTGTTGTCCTCGCCCAGCGGGATGCTGGAAGCCTGGCTCAGCACAGTGGAGGCAGGCTCAGAGGACGCGGCAGAAGAAGCGGTAGAACCGGAAGAAGAACCGCAGCCGGCCAGCAGAGCACAGCTCAGGGCCAGAGAAGCAGCGGTCAGAATGATTTTAGCACGAAGTTTCATGGATTATTCCCTCTTTTATCTATTTTACACCGGTTCGCCCACGCGGAAGAGTTTCCGACAACGAACCATTGTTATCTTACCATATCAAAGCCCGAATTGCAAACGGCAGGCAGAAGATTTTACGGTTTCTTCACCAGCGCTTTGCCGCTCAGCCCGCGATCTGCTGCAAGGCGGCGATATAGTCCTCAAAGCACAGGCCGCTGGCGTTGATCTTTGCGGCATTTTCCACGCCCACATAGCGCCAGTGCCAGGGCTCGTAGGTGATCTCGGTCTTCTCCTCGGCCCCCTTGGGGTAGCGCAGGATGAACCCGTACTCCCCGGCGTGCTGGCAGAGCCAGCGGAAAGCGGCCGTGTTCTCAAAGCCCTCGTCCAGGCCGGTGTGCTCGGGGCTGTTCAGGTCTGCGGCCAGGCCGCAGTTGTGCTCAGAGTAGCCCGGCGGGTTGACGATGGCAGCGGCCATTTCCTTCGCCTTGGCATCGTCATAGCCCTGCTGCTTATAATAGTTGGTCTTTTTCTCGTAGAGATTGGTCTGGTAGGACACGCTGCGGTAGCCGCTCTGCATCCAGACGGTCACGTTCTCCGCAGCAGCAGCCTTCTGCAGCTCCAGAAAGGCATTGCAGGCCACGGTCTGCAGGGTCTTGTTCACTGCGGTCTTGGAGCCGCACTCGGCGGTCTCAAAGGTGTAGTTTTCCGGCATCTGATTGGTGTGGTTCACAAGGATCATCAGCGGGTCGGCCAGCATGGCCTTCGCCTCGGCGGCGGTCAGGCCCAGCAGGTTATCCCGGCTCTCCACGCTCTCAGAGGCGGCTCCGCTCACGGCACTGCTCTCCGCCTTGCTGCTCGGCGCAGCCGACGGCAGGCTGCTGGCCTCACTATTGGCGGCGCTCCCGGCGGCATCCGCCGTGGGCACCGGGGCCTTGCGGCGGGAAAGCAGGAAGGACACACCGCCCACGGCCACGCAGACCACAAGGGTCAGCCCGGCGATGCGGCGGATGGCGCGGTTGCGTCGCCGCCGCCGGATCTCTGCCCGGGTCAGGCGGCGGCGGTGGATGGGTTGCTGCTGATTCATAAGAGACCTTCTTTCTCGGTTCATTTTCTGTATATTATGTTTCTCCGGGGGCATCCTAAGCCCGAGGTGACAGCCATGAAGATGACAGCGGAAGAATACGCGCGGCGGGTGAAACAGGTCGGCCCCCGCTCCCCTCTGGGCTCCGACTGCCTGTGGGCCTTCTGCGTGGGCGGCGGCATCTGCCTGCTGGGCGAGGTGCTGCGTGGGTGGTATCTTGGCATGGGGCTGGAAGCCCAGCTTGCCGGTACCCTGACCAGCTGCACCCTCATCGTGCTGTCGGCCCTGCTGACCACGCTGGGGCTCTACCAGAAGCTTGCCGCCAAAGCCGGGGCAGGCTCGCTGGTGCCCATCACGGGCTTTGCCAACGCCGTGGTCAGCGCCGCCATCGAGTTCAAGCCCGAGGGCAGGGTCTGCGGCACCGGAGCCAAGATGTTCACCATTGCAGGGCCGGTCATCGTGTATGGCACGCTGGCCGCTGTGGTCTACGGTGGGGTGCTCTGGCTGCTGGGCGGCTGACCGCTCTGTCTACAATACGCCTGCCGGGATGCAAAAATTGCAGTTTTCCGGCAGAGCGGATGGAGCAGAATATCGCACGAGCGCTATTATAGCACAAATCCCAAAGAAAAACAGCCCTGAAAGGGGGATTTTTTCATGGCGACCCGCCGGGGTGACACCCTGATCTTTCCAAAACCACCTGTCATCGCCGCACACGCCTGCATCGGCGGCAAAAAGGAGGGCGAAAGCCCGCTGGCGGCAGAGTTCGACGAACTGCACAGTGACAACCGCCTTGGGCAGGCCAGCTGGGAGGCCGCTGAAACGCAGCTGCAATTGCAGGCGGCGCGGCTCTGCCTGAAAAAAGCCCACGCCACCGAAAAGGATGTGAGCCTCCTGCTGGCCGGAGACCTGCAGGCCCAGTGCACGGCATCAGGCTATGCGGCCCGGGCGCTGGGCCTGCCCTTTGCGGGGCTGTTCGGGGCCTGCAGCACCATGGCCGAGGCGCTGGGTGTTGGGGCCTGCCTGTGCAGCGCCGGAATGGCAGACGGCCTGCTGGCCATGACCTCCAGCCACTTCTGCACCGCCGAGCGGCAGTTCCGCACCCCGCTTTCCTACGGAGCCGTGCGCACCCCCACCGCCCAGTGGACTGCCACGGCGGCAGGGGCCTGCCTGCTCCGCCCCGCCGGGCAGGGGGTTGGCATCCGGGCCGTGACCTTTGGCCGGGTGCAGGATCTGGGCATCCGGGACATCAACAACATGGGGGCCGCCATGGCTCCTGCTGCGGCGGCAACGCTCCTGCGCTACCTCACTGATACCAACACCCAGCCGCAGGAGTTCGATGCCATCTGCACCGGCGACCTGGGCCATGTGGGCAGTCAGCTGTTCCGGGAGCTGCTGGCCGCCGAGGGCCTGCTCCTCAAGAACCATGTTGACTGCGGTTCCCTCCTCTATGATGCCGAGGGCCAGTCGGTGCACAGCGGCGCTTCTGGACCGGGGTGCTGTGCAGCAGTGCTCTGCGGGCATCTCCTGCCCCGGCTGGAGCGGCGGGGACAGCGCCGGGTTCTCTTTCTGGCCACAGGCGCGCTGATGAGCCAGACCACCTTTTTGCAGAAGGAGAGCATCCCCGCCATCTCGCACCTGGTGGAGCTTGCTGCCCCGGAGGAACAGAACGGAGGGAACACATGAACTATTTCTGGGCATTCGTTACAGGCGGGACCATTTGCGTGGTGGGCCAGCTCTTTCTCGACCTGACCGCTCTGACCCCCGCCCGCATCCTGACGGGCTATGTGGTGGCAGGTGTGGTGCTTTCGGCCCTTGGGTGGTACGCGCCACTGGCCGAGTTTGCAGGCTGCGGTGCCACCGTTCCCCTGCTGGGCTTCGGGCATCTGCTTGCCAAAGGCGTGCGCACCGCCCTTGCCGAAGAGGGAGCCATCGGCATCCTGACCGGCGGACTGACCGCCGCTGCTGCAGGCATCACCACCAGCCTTGTCTGCGGCGTAGTCTGTTCGCTGGTGGGCCGCAGCCACGACCAGAACTGAAGCAGAACTCTTCCTGGGACGATACGCTTTTTTCGTGTATCGTCCTTTTCTGCGCCGATTCGCGCCCTCTGTATGGTATACTTTTCCAGAAAAGGAGATGATAGTCATGTGCGAGACTCTTGCAACGATCTTATGGGAGGGCTGGACCGCCCTCGTACTCTGCGCGGCGGCGGTGTTCCTGCCCGGCAGCGAGGCCCTTACATATCCCGCTGTGCTCTGGCCCGGGCTGGTACTGGCGGCTGCTGTGCCTGCAGGCTGGGTGTTCTGGGCGCTGGCAGAGCAGCCCGCGCCCCTGCCCCCGGAACAGCTGCTGGAAAAACAAAAACCCCCGTATCGGGTTCCCGATACAGAGGTTTTGTTCGTCAGTCGATCACTTGATCTGTCGTAAATCAGGCGTTCTTGTTTGCACGCTTGGCCATACGGCTGATCTTGCGAGAAGCGGTGTTCTTCTTGATGACACCCTTAGCGCGAGCCTTGTCGATCACGGAAACAGCAGCCAGGACAGTTGCGTCCTTGTCAGCGGCTTTAGCATCGATGGCAGCGTCTGCCTTCTTGACGACTGTTTTCAGGTTGGTCTTAATGGCCTTGTTGTGAGCCTGCTCTGCAGCAGCCTGCACGACGCGGTCCTTCTGAGATTTGATGTTAGGCATTCGTTCCACCTCCTTGGCTACCTATAACAGCGCACCTTATGATACCATATTTGCCGTACCAGCGCAAGCCTTTTTTGAATTTTTGTTTAGAATTTTTTCATTTTCCCATACTTCTGGTACCGTTTGGGCGGGAAAAGCGCCCAAATACGGAAATTCAGCCGGATGGGGGATGCAAAATGCGGGAAACTGACCTTGCCGATGAACTGTTCGGCCAGCCGGGCAAAACCGCCCTGCCCGCCGGGGTGCGCGTGGCAACGGCCCGTCAGGGCGGCGTGACGATCACCCGGGTAGAGATCGCGCGGGAGGGGCTGGCGCGGCCGCGGGGCCGGTATGTGACGCTGGAGGTCCCCAGCGTGAGCCTGCTGGACGAGCGGGACAGCGCCGTGATCGAAGCCGCCGCCGCAGAGCTGCGGCCCCTGCTGCCGCCCGAAGGCCCGGTGCTGGTGTTGGGGGTGGGCAACCGCCGAGTCACGGCGGATGCTCTGGGCCCCCGCACGGTGCAGAAGGTGTTCGTGACCATGGGGCCGCGCACCGTACCGGTGCAGGGCATCCGGCCGGTGGCGGCTGTGGCTCCGGGGGTATCAGCGGCAACGGGCCTGAGCTTACAGCAGCTGGCCGGGGCACTGGTGCGGGAGCTGCGCCCCGCCGCCCTGCTTTGTGTGGACAGCCTTTGCTCTGCTGAGCCGGAGCGGCTGGGCCGAACGCTCCAGTTTTCAGACACTGGGCTCCACCCGGCCCAGCCCGACCACTCCCGGCATCTGGATGCCGCCCGGCTGGGTGTGCCTGTCCTTGCGGCGGGCATCCCCACCCTGATGCAGGCCGAGGAGGGCCGGGATCTGGTCGTCACGCCCCGGGATCTGGACGGAGTCATCGCCCACGGCGCGGCCCTGCTGGGGGCTGCCATCAACCGGGCCCTGCAGCCAAAGCTGAGTGTGGCGCAGTTGTGCTGGCTGGTGGGGTAACCCTCTCGGTCTCGCCTTCGCTCGCCTGCTCCCCTGATAGGGGCCAGGTTTATGCTGCTGCCGGCCTGCTGCTCCTACTGGGAGAGGCAGCAATCCGTTCGCATTGATGGAGCGGTTCTCTCATATCTATTTTGCAGAAGGGGGTGAGGTTCCATGCGCAGGCGGGAAATGGCAGGGTGCGGGCATCCCCTGCCTTTTGCAGCGGCGGCAGGCCTTGCGCTGGGGCTGGCACTGTTTGCGCACCAGCTGCTTCTCACGCTGGCGGCGGTGGTCATCGGGCCGCTGCCAGCCGTGCAGACCGCCCTTTACCTGAGCCGGAAAGACCTCTCCGAGAATGCCGCACAGGCCGTAAGCGAACCCGCGCAGGAAACACAGGCAGAGCCTGCACAGGAGGCTCCCGCCCTGCCTGCCGGTGACATGGAAGCCTACCTTGTCCCGCTGGAAGGCGACGAGGCCCGCCCGGAGGGAGCCGGTGCCATCCTGGAAAAGAACTATCCGCAGGGCAGCGGGGAAAAATACATTCCCTGTGGCAGCGGCAGCATCAAGAACAACACCAGCGTCTCCAGCGCCGACATTACCGCCGAGATCACCAATCCGCTCCCCTTTGCGGTGGAGTGGAACAGCCCCGACCCGCAGATCCTCATCATGCACACCCATGCCACTGAGGATTACCGGCTCTCAGCAGGGCTGTGGTACCGCCCGGGGGACGGTTCCCGCACCACCGACCGGGACCTCAACATGTGCGCTGTGGGCCGGGTGATGGCGGACACCCTCAACGCCGCCGGGCTCAATACCCTGCACGATGAGACCCTGAACGACTACCCCAGCTACACCGGCAGCTACGCCAACAGCCGCGCGGTGGTACAGCAATACTTATCGCAGTATCCCAGCATCAAGATCGTGCTGGATGTCCACCGGGATGCCATCGAGACTGAGAATGGCTCCCGCATGGCCCCGGTGTGCACCGTCAACGGGCGGCAGGCAGCGCAGGTGATGATCATCTGCGGGTGCGACAACGGCACCACGGTCAGCCTGCCCAACTACCGACTCAACCTCCGCTTTGCCGCTGCCTGGGAAACCGCCATGGAGGGCCTGTACCCCGGCTTCACCCGCCCGGTCCTGTTCAGCTACCGGTTCTACAATCAGGATCTGACCCCCGGCAGCCTGCTCATAGAGATCGGCGGGCACGGCAACAACCTGAACGAGGCCCTCTATGCCGGGCAGCTTGCCGCCCAAGGGTTGATTTCTGCATTAAAACAGTAAAACCTCCCAGTCCGCATCTGCTTCTTTGGCAAGTACGACCTGCCCTCTTTGCCAAGGGCTCCCCTATCAGGGGAGCTGGCGAGCGAATGCGAGACTGAGAGGTTTATTTTATTTCTGCTTATTCGTATACGATGCAGCCCAGGATCTGCTTGCCCAGCCGAACGATCTTCTCGTTCTGCTCCCGCACGGCATCGGTGCGGGTGACCGTGCAGTCAGCAGCCAGCACAATGGCATCGGCAGCCACCACATGGGGCACGGTGGCAGCGGCCTTGAGGATGCTCTCGGCGGCGGTCACGCTCTGGCCGCGCAGGGGTTCCGTGGCCTGCAGGGCAGCGGCCAGTGCTTCCAGCTGGTCCGCAGGCAGGTCGCCGGTGACCAGAATATTCTTCGCCTCCGGGGCGCGGCTGCGGATGGTCTGAGCCATCAGGCAGAGCATCTCAGCGTCCGCGCTGCCATCGGGGCGGCCTTCCATCTGATAGAGCTTTGCATCCAGCTTTCCGGCCTTCTTGGTGCGGTCGCTGGCCAGCGCGCCCAGCACGGGCAGGCCGGTGGAGCGGTTCAGCTCGCTGGCCGAGTAGACCATGCCGTCCAGCAGGAACTTGACCACGACCACGCCGCAGGCAAGCACACCGCCCAGCAGGAAGCCAATAAGCAGGTACTTTGCCACCGAGGAGGCAGCGCCGCCGTCCAGTGCGGGCTCCTCCGCACTCTCCCATGTACTCTTAGCAGAAGCCAGATTGTCATCCAGCGCCTGACGGGCACTCTGCAGTTCCACCAGCTGGCTCTGCAGATTCTGAACATCTTCATCGCTCGTCTGCTGCAACGCACGCAGTTCCGTGGAGACCCCCTGTGTCACGCTCTGATCAATCACGCGTACACTGTGGCTGCACACAGCAGCTGCCGCTTTCTCATGGATCAGATCCAGACGACCCAGCAGCGCGTTCAGAATTTTCTCTGCGGTCTGCTGATCTGCAGCATACGCCTGCAAGGTCATCACGCCGTTATACTCGCCACTGTCGTTCTGGGAAAGTTCTACCGTGACCACGCCCTTCAGGTAGCGCACATCTACCCCTACGGCATCAGCGGCAGCATTCATGGAGTCACCGCTGGCCAGCTGTTTCTGATATGCAGCCAGCAACGCACCGGTCGGGTCAACATTCTGATACGCAGAACCCGGCTGGATTTTGTAGCCGCTGTCAATATAAAGGTCAGCCTGCGCCGTCCAGACATTATAAACGTCCAGATTTTTTAGCAGCGACTTTTCTGCATAGTCCTGTGCCTGTTTCAGTGCTTCCTGCACACTAGACTGCGCATCCTCGTTGCTCTTCGCCGTCAGCTCGTACTGCTGCACAGCAAACTCATAATCCTTCTCTTTCTGCTGATACTCAGCCAGAGCCTCTTCATAAGCAACCTGATCTTCTGCCGAAACAGCGCCGCCGCGCAGGATCTTTACCCCGGCAAGGCCGCCAGCGATCACAGCACAGACAACCGCGGTCAGCAGGATGGGCTTGAGCTTGTGCAGAAGGGTCACCATGAGCGCAACGAGGTCGATCTCTTCCTCATCCTGTGCGCCGGTGGGGTAAGTGGTTTGATTTTCGTTCATGCTCTACTCCTCAGGACAAAGCCAATCTTCATGTTTGTTCCGTTTTGTGCAATGCACATACTATAACAGGATAAATAATATCATTCTTTCCGGCAGAATTCAACCGTTTTTCCGCAAAAAGCCGATTGACAAACCGGTGCTGCTGTGCTATTTTTAGAATTACTGAAAAGCAAGGATCGGGAAAAGTAACGCATTCCGGACGCTCCAGAGAGCGCGGCAGCAGCTGAGAGCCGCGTGCGGGCCAGTGCGCGAACGAACACCCGGGAGCTGCAAACTGAACACGGCATTCCGCCGCCAGTAGGTGCGCCGCAAAGCCCAGCGTTACCAGGGCAGCGCTTATTGGAGCGCGCGAGCGACCGGACACTTCCGGTAATTCAGGTGGCACCGCGGACATTACAAGACAGCTTGTTCGCCCTGAAAATTCAGGGCAAAGCTGTCTTTTTATTTTTATATCGGAGGAAAGAAAGATGGAACGTACTGAGATCGTCTCGCTGTACAAGAACACTCCCGCCGACGGCACGGTGGTCACCGTGTGCGGCTGGGCCAAGAACATCCGTGATTCCAAGAACATCGGCTTCATCGCCCTGTCGGACGGCGGCTGCTTCAAGACCCTGCAGGTCGTGCTGGAGGCAGGCAAGCTGGCAAACTACGAGGAGGTCATCCACACCGGCCTGTACAGCAGCCTGCGCATCGTAGGCCGCATCGTCCTGACCCCGCAGGCAAAGCAGCCCTTTGAGCTGAATGCCGACAGCGTGGAGATTCTGGGCGACTGCCCCGCAGACGAGTACCCCCTGCAGAAAAAGAAAATGAGCATGGAGTATCTGCGCACCATGCCCACCCTGCGCCCCCGCACCAACACCTTCAACGCCGCATTCCGCGTGCGCAGCGTGGCTGCCTATGCCATCCACAAGTTCTTCCAGGAGAATGGCTTCATCTACTCCCACTCTCCCCTGCTGACCGCTTCCGACTGCGAAGGTGCCGGTGAGATGTTCCAGGTCACCACGCTGGACCTGCAGAACGTGCCCAAGAACGAGGACGGCACCGTGGACTACAGCCAGGACTTCTTTGAGAAGCCCGTCAACCTGACCGTTTCCGGCCAGCTGGAGGCCGAGGCCATGGCCATGGCCTTTGGCAAGGTGTACACCTTCGGCCCCACCTTCCGTGCGGAGAAGAGCTTTACCACCCGCCACGCCGCTGAGTTCTGGATGATCGAGCCTGAGATGGCCTTCTGCGACCTGAAGGGCTACATGGACACCGCCGAGGCCATGACCAAGTTCGTCATCCGCTACGTGCTGGACAACTGCCCCGATGAGATGGCCTTCTTCAACCAGTTCATCGACAAGGGCCTGATCGAGCGCCTGGAGCTGGTGGCAAACAGCGAGTTCGGCCGCATCACCTACACTGAGGCCATTGAGATCCTGAAGAAGAACAACAAGAAGTTCCAGTTCCCCGTGGAGTGGGGCGTGGATATCCAGACCGAGCACGAGCGCTACCTGACCGAGGTCGTGTTCAAGAAGCCCGTCTTTGTCACCGATTACCCCAAGGAGATCAAGAGCTTCTACATGAAGATGAACGCGGACGGCAAGACCGTGGCCGCAGCCGATATGCTGGTACCCGGCATCGGCGAGCTGATCGGCGGCAGCCAGCGTGAGGAGAACTACGACAAGCTGGTGGCCCGCATGGACGAGCTGGGCATGGACAAGACCAACTACGAGTGGTACCTGAACCTGCGCAAGTTCGGCGGCGTGGAGCACGCCGGTTACGGCTTGGGCTTCGAGCGGATGATCATGTACCTCACGGGCATCCAGAACATCCGTGACGTGCTGCCCTTCCCCCGCACCGCTTATGGTTTCTAAGGATTAAATTCAACCCTCTCAGTCAAAGCCTGTCGGCTTTGCCAGCTCCCCCGAGGGGGGAGCCTATTGCGGCTCTTGGATAAAGGCAGCATAGCCTCTCCCCTCGGGAGAGGTGGCATTGCGGAGCAATGACGGAGAGGGTTGTTTTCAACAAGGAGATAAATACAAGTGGAAAATATCGCTCCTGCCCTGTTGGACTGGTTCTACACCAACCGCCGCATCCTCCCCTTCCGGGAGGACCCCACGCCCTACCATGTCTGGCTGAGCGAGATCATGCTGCAGCAGACCCGGGTCTCGGCGGCGCTGCCCTACTACGAGCGCTTCCTTGCCGCCCTGCCGGATATCCCCGCGCTGGCCGGATGTGAGGAGGAAAAGCTGCACAAGCTGTGGGAGGGGCTGGGTTATTACAGCCGGGTGCGCAACCTGCAGAAGGCAGCGAAGATCGTCTGCGCCCAGTACGGCGGGCAGCTGCCTGCTGATTACAACGCCCTGCTGGCCCTGCCCGGCATCGGGGAGTACACGGCGGGGGCCATTGCATCCATCAGCTTCGGTCTCCCGGTTCCCGCCGTGGACGGCAACGTCCTGCGGGTGTTTGCCCGGCTCTACAACGACCCCCGGCTGGTCACCGACCCGCAGGTGAAGCGGGAGTTCACGGCACGGGTCATGGAGCACCAGCCGCCCGCAAAAGCCGGAGACTACAATCAGGCCCTGATGGAGCTGGGCGCGCTGGTCTGCCTGCCCAATGGCGCACCTCTGTGTGAGCAGTGCCCGCTGGGCAGGCTCTGCCGGGCCCGGGCCGCAGGCACCGCCCTCTCCCTGCCCCAGAAAACGCCCCCCAAGGCCCGGCGCATCACACCAGTCACGGTGGCGCTGGTGCTGAACGAGGGCCGGGTGCTGCTCCAGCAGCGGCCCGCCAAGGGCCTGCTGGCCGGGCTGTGGCAGCCGGTGCTGTGGGAGGATACCACCCTTACCGCCGCAGAGACCGCCGTCCGCCTTGCTGCCCTGGGGCTGGACTGCACAGGGGTACATTTCACGCCCCTGCCTGCGGCCAAGCACATTTTCACCCACATCGAGTGGCACCAGAGCGGCTATTTCCTCACTGTGCCGGAGCAGCCCGCCCCCGCAGGCTGCGTCTGGGCCGGAAAGGAGCAGCTGGAGGCCGCGTATACCCTGCCCGGTGCCTTCAAAGTCTACAAAAAGCTGCTGCTATCCAAATTGCTGTGATTGCCCGGATTGATGAAATTTCTGCATTTCGGATTGTAATTTTTTGCTTTTCCGGGTATAATAGCCTTATCAAAATGAACTCCGGTTCCATGAACCACCGTTCCCCACCAGAAAAGGAGTGTGTCCTATGAAGAAATCCTGTCTGATCGCTGTTATCGCCACGCTGGCCGCTGTGGCCGGTGCGCTGGCCGCCGTGGCTGTCTATCTGCACCGCCGTGAGAAAGAGCTGGACGAGTACGAGCGTCTGCTGTTTGGCGAGGATAAGGCTGAGACCGTTGAGCCTGCCGCAGAGCAGCCCGCAGAAGATCCTTCTGCCGAGGATGCCGCAGAATAAACCAAACACCGAAAAGCGCACCCGGCTTGTCCCTGCAAGCTGTGGTGCGCTTTTTTATACGCCGCATTGATTCATCAACCTCTCAGTCCCCGCTCCGGCGCGGCCAGCTCCCCTGGCAGGGGAGCCAAGTGCAGGGATGCGGCTTTGTAACAGGAGTACATATCCATGAAACGATTTTTATTGTGGGTCGTTGGTGTCATTCTGGGCGTTGCCGTGCTGCTGGGCGCGGTGATGACCGTGAGCTATTCCTTTACCGGCGAGGGTTCCCGCCCAGCGGCAGACACGCAGTTCGGCGGGCAGGCGCTGGAAGTGAACGGCTCCTGCTGGCAGGTGCCGCTGCTGGGCGGCGTGTTCGATAAGGTGTTCACCAGCCCCGAAACGCTCACCGTGCAGAAACTGGGCGTGCTGTATGACGCACACCCGGCCCTCGCCCTGCCCGATTGGGCCAGCTACACCACCCTGACCATCGAGACCGACATCGGCAGCATCGTGTTTGCGGGGTCAGCCTCTCAGTACGAGGACTTTCTCTTCCCTGCCAATGGGGATTACAAGGCAAAGCTGACGGTCTGGCGGCTGCCACAGGATTATCTCGCCACCCAGTTTGAGGGCGGAACCACCGGTGCCATCCGCAAGAACCTGGGCGTGGAGCACCCGGCCAAGCCCACGGGCTGGTACAGCTACTCCTTCCGGTTCACCCTGCAGGCCAGCGCGGAGGTCGCCCTTTCCACCGAGCGGCTGGAGCAGGGCGGCGTGGCGGCGCTTTCCATCACCGGCCTGACCGGCGAGACCGCTCCCGCCGTGGAGACCGACCTGGGCAGCGTCCAGTGCGTCCGGCTGGGCAGCGGCTGGCGTGCCTACATCCCCGCCGCCTACAACGCTTCGGCGGGTGGGCACACGGTCAACGTTACCGTCAACGGCGAGACCTTTGCCCGGACGCTGACCGTTCTGCCCAAGGATTTCGGCACCGTGGAGGTGGAGCCGGAACCTGCATCCACCGAGGCTGCCAACACCGAGTTCCGGAACAACATCTGGCCCCTGTACGAGCAGCCCGTGCGGGAAAAACTCTGGGCCGGTGCCTTTCTCTGCCCGGCAAAAAACTACATAACGTTGGTGGATTTCGGTCAGGTCAAGGTGACCGGCGGCCAGCAGGGCAGCCGCTCCAACTCCACCCGGCTCTACACCATCCCCGGTGAACCCTGCCGTGCCCCGGCAGGCGGCGTGGTGGTGTTTGCAGGCGATCTGGCCCTCACCGGCAGCACCGTGGTCATCGATCATGGCTGCGGCGTGCGCAGTTATCTGTACGGCCTGCAGGAGCGCTCCGTGACCCGCGGCCAGACCGTGGAGCGGGGGCAGGCTGTCGGTGTGCTGGACGAGGAGCTGACCATGGACTTCAAACTCGGCAGCAAGAGCGTGAACCCCTGGCCCCTGTTCCAAACCAGCGGCGGGTTATTCTGGCAGGAGAAGGGCTGATCCTGCAAAAAATTTGCAGAAACCTGTAACGCTTTCTCCTTTTCTGCGTTATTGGGGTGAAAGGCCATGAAAAAGGAGGGCAAAAGACGATGAAAACGAATTGTGATATCATCCGTGACCTGCTGCCGCTGTATGCGGAGCATATCACCAGTGAGGCCACCAATGCACTGGTGGAAGAGCATCTGGCCGAATGTGAAGCATGCCGCGCCGAGCTGGAGCAGATGGAGCAGCCGGTGCCGGTGCGGCCGGAAGCGCAGCCGGATGCGCCCCTGCGCAGGATCAGGGCCGCCCTGCAAAGAAGGAGCATCCGTGCAGCAATCGGCACAGTGCTGGCAGCCCTGTGCGCTCTGGCACTGATATTCTGGATGGGCACTGCCCGCGTCCCGGCCACCACAGAGCAGGCTCAGTTCTGGACCTACAACCGCAAAGAGAATGGTGCAGACATCTGCATTCTGGAAGCACAGGGCGAGGGGGTCTGGCTGGATATGGAGGACACCTTCAGCTGGGGCAAGCCGCAGATCACTGTGCGGGCCATGCGCTACCGCTTTCCGGGCGTGCATCGGGTACTGACAGCCCTGGTGGATTCTGATCGATCCACTGTATGGGTCATGGTGTCTCGCACCCAGCTGCTGACCGTGGACTGCGCAGACCAGACCCTGTACTACCGCGATGGACAGCTGGTAGACCGCTACATCGTGCAGGAAAACCCGGACGGTACCTTCGACTACGCCTACGGCACCGACCAGGAATACGGCATCGACTATAAGAAGGGCTGAGCCTATGGACATCGACAGCGTTTACCGGCTCTATTTCCGGGATGTGTTTCTGTTCCTGCAGGGCCTGACCCACAACGAAGCGCTGGCCGAGGAGCTGACGCAGGAAACTTTCTTCAAGGCACTGGACGGTCTGAAGGACTACGACGACCGGCAGGATGTACGGGCCTGGCTGTTCACGGTGGCCCGCAACGCCTATTATTCCCACTGCCGCCGGACAAAGCACACTGCCCCGCTGGAAGATGCCGAAACCGCCCCCGCCGACACTCCGGACATTGCCCAGCTGCTGGTCGATCAGGATGCGGCATTCACCGTGCATCAGTGTCTGCACACGCTGGACGAGCCTTACAAAGAGGTGTTCAGCCTCCGGGTATTCGGCGAGCTGCCCTTTGAGCGCATCGGGCTGATCTTCGGCCACAACGCCGCATGGGCCCGGGTGACCTACTACCGGGCCAAGACCCAGCTGCAAAAGATGCTTTCCTCTTCCACCTGACATTCCCTATCACAGCAGAACGCCCCCGGCCCAAAGGCGCGGGGGTGTTCTTTTTGTGCGCAGGACTCAGGCCGTTTTGCCTGCTCAAGCTGACCAAAATAAAAGGGGGTTAGGGCTTCGCTGATTGTTGCGTTGGCAGCTCCACCGCAATGGTAGTGCCCTTCTCCGAACTTTTCTCCACCCAAACGGAGCCGCCGTGGAGGTCGGCGATCTCCCATACCAGTGAGAGCCCCAGTCCTGCGCCGCCGTATTCCCGGCTGCGAGACTTGTCCACCCGGAAGAAGGGCTGGAAGATACTGCGCTGATACTCCTCCGGGATGCCGCAGCCGGTGTCGGAGACGCGGAGCAGGAGCTTTTCCAACTCCTGAGTGACAGAAACCCGTACCGAGCCGCCCGGCTGGTTGTACTTGACAGCATTCTCCGTCAGGTTGAAGATCAGCCGGTAGATCAGTGCATCGCTGCCGGTCATAATGCCGTCGCCCTCCGCCGTCAGCGTGACACCGAGCTTATCTGAGAGCGGCGCAAGATCTGTGAAGATCTCCTCGATCATGGGAGCGAGCTGGATCCGCTCGTTCCGCGCCACCTGCCGCAGATTGCTCATCTCCAGCAGCGTCTTGGTCATCTGTGCCAGCCGCTCCGTCTGCTCGCGCAAAAGCGTGAGGAACTCCGCCGTCTCCGGCCGCACATCAGGATGCTCCGCGGAAAACAGCTCCAACTGCGCCTGCATTAGTGCCAGTGGCGTGCGCAGCTCGTGGGCGGCGTTGCCGGTGAACTGCCGCTGGGCGGAAAAGGCGTTGTTCAGCCGCTCCAGCATCTGGTTGAACGAGCGGCTCAGCTGCCGGAACTCCGAAATAGTGTCTTCATCGATCCTCATATCGGCAAGATTGTTCAGCTGCACCTGCTCCACCTGCGAGGTAAAGCTGCGCAGGGGCTTGAGAGCGCGTCCGCTGACGAAATAGGCGAGGATGCCGCTGAGCAGCGTTACCGCCGCCGTGATGTACCAGTTGGTGGTGCGGAAGCGCCCCTGCACCCCATCGACGACGATGGTCAACTCCTCGTTGGGCGCTATGAGCTGCGGGTCAAAGCTCGCCGCTCCGCCATCATTCAGGATCACCGTGCCGCCGCCTTGTAAACTGTCCGCAATGGTGTCCATATAGTACACACCGGAGGAGCACAGCAGCAAATTCATGGCCACGCAGGTGATGCCGATGAGCAGGACGGTCATCAGCGTGATGCGCCACTGCAGGGAAAGCCGCTTCATTCCTCCTCGCCTCCCATCAGATAGCCCTCGCCGATGCGGTTGCGGATGGGGTCATAGCCCAGCACGGCGCGGAGCTTTTTGCGCAGGGCGGAGATGTGGACGCGAATGGAATTGCTGAAGTTGTCCACGCTGTTGTCCCAAACGTGATCCATCAGCTCTTCCTGACTCACGGGCCGCCCCTGATGCACCATCAGGTATTCCAGGATCCCCGTTTCCTTCCGGGTCAGCGTCAGCGTCTGCCCATTGACGGCGGCGGTACGGGAGCGGGTGTCAAAGGTCAGGCCTCCGCAGCTTAGCAGCACATCCTGCTGGGTGAACTGCCGCAATGTCAGGCTGCGGATGCGGGCCTCCAGCTCCGCCAAGTGGAAAGGCTTTGCCAGATAGTCGTTCGCCCCGGCATCCAGCCCCTGCACCTTGTCCTCCACTTCGCTGCGGGCGGAGAGAATCAGCACCCGCGTCTCCCGGTCGGTCTGCCGCAGGGTGCGCAGCACTGTCATGCCGTCCTTTTTCGGCAGATTCAGATCCAGAAGCACCAGATCGTATCGTTCCACGCCCAGAAGCGCCAGCGCCTTTTCCCCGTCATAACAGTAGTCCACGCTGTAGGCCAGCCGCCGCAGGCTGCGGACGATGGTCTCGCACAGGGCGCGTTCATCTTCAATTACTAAAAGGTGCATGATAGCCCTCCTTTTTATTTCTTCGTTTTTTGTGTTGCTTTCATTATAGCAAAAACAGATAAGGTTTGCGTTAAGTTTTCGTTCTTAACAGAGACTTTAACTCTCCCGCGCTATGATGGGGGCAGAAAATCGGAAAGGGTGATGAAAAATGAGCTGCGGGAAAAAGGCAGCGGCGCAGATCGTGCTGCTGATGGCCGGAGCCGCCATGCTGTGCTTCGGTGTCTGGCGGGGCGAGGCGGCGACAGTGCTGAGCAAAGCAATCAAATTATGTCTGGAGTGTGTAGGCATTGGGTAAAAAGTTTTCAGGCGTTTCACAGACCATGTCCCGCTTCCGGGGCTGGATTCAGGCGGGTGCGGCGCTGCTGACCAACCTGCATCTGCCGAACTTTCTCAAGGGCGGACTGTATCAGGGGGCGGGGAAGACCGTCTGCGTGCCGGGGCTGAACTGCTATTCCTGCCCGGCAGCCTCCGGTGCCTGTCCCATCGGTGCGTTTCAGGCAGTGGTAGGCTCGTCAAAATTCAGTTTTTCCTATTATATCACAGGCTTTCTCATTTTGCTGGGAGTCCTGCTGGGACGCTTTATCTGCGGCTTTCTATGTCCCTTCGGCTGGTTTCAGGAGCTGCTGCACAAAATCCCGACAAAGAAGCTCTCCACAAAGAGGCTGAAGCCGCTGACATACCTGAAATACGCTGTCCTGCTGGTGATGGTTTTCCTGCTGCCGGCGTTCCTTGTGAACGATGTTGGCATGGGAGACCCGTTCTTCTGCAAATACCTCTGCCCCCAAGGCGTGCTGGAGGGAGCCATCCCTCTGTCCCTTGCCAATTCCGGCATCCGGGCGGCGCTGGGCAAGCTGTTTACATGGAAATTCAGCATCCTGCTGTCGGTGATTGCGCTGAGCGTACTGTTCTACCGACCGTTCTGCAAGTGGCTCTGCCCGCTGGGCGCGTTCTACGCGCTGTTCAACCGGGTGTCCCTCTTCCAGATGAAGGTGGATAAGAATAAGTGCGTTTCCTGCGGGAAATGCGCCAGAGCCTGCAAGATGGATGTGGATGTGACGAAAACGCCCAACCATACCGAGTGCATCCGCTGCGGAATGTGCATCCGCGCCTGTCCGACGAACGCCGTGTGCTTCCGCTACGGCTTCGGCGATGGAAAAGAGAAAGAAAACGCAGCGACACTGCGAGAAAACAACAACAAAGCTTAAGGAGAAACGAATATGAACGTAAAGAAGATACTGGCTCTGATGCTGTGCGCGATGATGCTGCTCTCCCTTGCAGCCTGCGGCGCAAAGGGCAACGACAAGCAGGCGGATATGAGCGGAGACAGTTCCGCCATGACCGGCGAGCCGAAAACCGCCGAGGAGGCGCTCGCTCTGCACAAGGAGCTGCTGGAGCGGGAAAACGCGCTCCTGTCGGAAAATGCCGAACTCTGGGAGAAGGTGTTCATGGCGGCCGATAAGGGCATGACCATGCAGGAGGACGGCAAAAACTACGGCGACTTCCTGCTGGATACCGTCGAGGCCGCTAAAGAGCAGTTCACCGACAAGGAGTATGCGTGGCTGAAGGAGTCCGCCACGGAGATCAGCAATATTGAAAACCGGCTGACCGAGTTGGAAGAGAAGTATCCCGAGATCATCCAGAAGTCCATGGATGGCGATATGAGCATGCCCGCGGGCAGCGACACGAGCACCCCTCCCGACGACGGCAGTATGCAGAAGTTCCCCGCCTTTGAAGGGAAAGATCTGGACGGCAACATGGTGAAGAGCGACGAGCTGTTCTCTGCCAACGCCGTCACCGTAGTGAATTTCTGGTTCACCACCTGCAATCCCTGCGTAGGCGAGCTTTCCGAGCTGGATGCGCTGAACAAGGAACTGGCGGAGAAGGGCGGCTCCCTCATCGGTGTCAACACCTTCACGCTGGACGGCGACGAAACGGCAATTTCCGAGGCGAAGGATGTGCTTGCCAAGAAGGGTGCCACCTATCAGAATGTGTATTTTGACTCCGACGGTGAGGCGGGAAAGTTTACTACCAACATCTTTGCCTATCCCACCACCTATGTGGTCGACCGCAGTGGCAATATCGTGGGTGAACCCATCGTAGGTGCCATCACGGAAAAGAAGCAGGCGGAGACGCTGCAAAAGCTCATCGACCAGGCTCTTGCCGCCGATATGGGCTGACCTGAGATTTAAAAAGTACCTGCTGCGCGCCATTGCCTTGCCCTCGGCGGGATCCATCCGGGACAAGCTGACGGCGGAGCAGTACCGTGTTACGCAGGAGAGCGGCACAGAGCACCCTTTCACAGGCGAGTTCTGGGATAAGTTTGAAAAGGGCATCTATGTGGATGTCGTCACCGGCGAGCCGCTCTTTTCCTCCACGGATAAGTACGAGAGCGGCTGCGGCTGGCCGGCTTTCACAAAGCCCATCGAGGAGCCTGCCGTGGTGGAACTGGAGGACCTGAGCCACGGAATGCGCCGCACGGAGGTCAGAAGCCGTGCCGGAGATTCTCACCTTGGTCATGTGTTCACCGGCGATCCGGAGTCCCCCAATGGCGTGCGCTACTGCATCAACAGTGCGGCCCTGCGCTTTGTGCCTTACGCAAAGATGAAAGCAGAGGGCTACGGATATCTTCTGTATCTGTTCGAGGAATGAGTTCGCATAATACAATGTTCCATCATCTAGTCCAAACAGAATTTCAGGCATAGAAAAAGCCCGGGAAATGGCATATTCCCGGGCTTTTTTAGCATTATTAAGCTGTAGATTAGCGCTTGGAGAACTGAGGTGCACGACGTGCAGCCTTCAGGCCGTATTCACCTGACCTTGATCCGAAAAGTCCAGTATTCATGCAGGTTTTCGGGCTTTCCTCTCTCAGTAAACCCATAGGTAAACCCACGAAATCGCGAAATTTTTGGTGTAGTTTAACGCAGCCCGAATGCTGCATTCACAATGCTGCTCAATTCCTCAGGTTTATTATGTATTCTCCTCCTATCTATCTTCATACACAAAATCCAAGAACAGCGTGTCATGCAAAAGAGCCGCAGTCAGCACAAATAATTTTTGTGTAGCAAGCAATGACGGAGAGGGTGAGGATGCTAACAATCAAGCCATTCTCTAATTATATCCCAAAACCGGAAATGCCGCTCTGGGCTGAAAAGCTCGGAGCGGCATTTCCGGTTTCCGGCTTGCATTTCGGGCAGTGTTTTACTACAATAAAGGCAGGAATGATTGGGAAAAGGAGCGGTTTTATGTCCAGCAGAGCCTTGCAGATCGTGACCCAGTTGAGCAATGCCCCCGAACAGACGATGACTTCGCAGGAACTGGCGGAGCGGATCGGTGTCAGTGCGCACACCATCAAGAATGAGATGCCGCAGGTGGCGCAGATCCTGAATGAGAATGGTGCCCGGCTGGTTTCCCGGCGGCATAAGGGCTACTATGTGGAAGTTCTGGACCCGGAAGCGTACGATACTTTTTCGGCTGTGACCAGCATCCGGCAGATGCCGGGCAGTATACTGAACGCCGACCGGGAAAGCCGGGTGCGGTATCTGTCCCGGCGCATCATCTCCACGGAAACCGGCATTAAGAAAGAACAGCTGGCCGATCAGCTTTTTCTCTCGGCTTCGGCATTGCGGGAGCCACTGAGCATGGCGACCCGCCTGTGCGAGAGCTTTGGCCTGCGGATCGTCTCACGCCCCGGCACCGGAATGCGGGTGGAAGGAGAAGAGTACAAGCGCAGGCTGGCACTGACCGAGGTCTCCGGTGTGCATTTCCACAAGGAAACGCTGGATTGCAGTGACCCGGACAGTGCATCCTGGCTCAGCTGCGGATACGAAGAGCGGCAGGATATCCGGCATACATTTCTGAAGATCCTGCGGGAAAGCCCGATCTCCCTGCGGGACAGTGCGACCCAGCGTGTGGCGGTCTACCTGATCATTGCACGGAACCGGGTGCAGAACGGCCATGAGATCCGGCTGCCGGACCCATGGCTGGAAAGCATCTCCGGAACGATGTTCTATCCGCTGGCACAGTCCATTTACCACACACTGGAGGAACAATACGGGGGCTATGCCATGCCCCGGGATGAGGTGGCGTTTCTGGGCATTCTGCTGTTCAGTATGCTGGATGTGAACCTGAAGCGGGACCCGTTCAGCCTGCATCCCGGCTTTGCAGGGCAGGCGGGACGCTTGCGGGACCGGGTGCTGGTCTACCTGAAGCAGGAGACTGGACTGGATTTTGCGCCCTTGCCAATGGCAAGGGATCTGCTGCAGCAGATCCTATTCAATCTGATCGCACAACATTTCTATGGAATGGATGGTGCAGTGCAGTATGACTATGTTTATGAACTGCAATTTCTGGATTGCCCGCTCTGTGCGGAACTGAGCCGCCGGGTGATCGAATTTATTCAGACGATTTATCCTTTCCGGGCAAACCGGTTCCTGCGGGCAATGCTGAGCTGCTATTTCTTTAGTCTGCTGCACGAGATCCGGTATCCCATCCGGCCGCTCCGTCTGTGCTCCACCCATTTTCTGGGAACCGAGTATGCCCGGATCCAGACAGAGGGCCTGAAAGAGCGTTACCCCGAACTGATCGAAGAGATCACGCCGATGAACCTGTACGAGCTGCGCCGCATCGACCCGGCAGAATGCGACGGAGTGCTGCTGGGAAATGGCGCAGAACAGGAAGATGGATTGAAGCCCGGCTACCGGTATGATTATCCGGTGGAACTGTTGCTGCTGATCCGGAACGAACGGGACTTTGACCGTGTTTACAACACTCTGCTGGTGGAAGCATACCAGTACCGGCAGCAGCTTCCGCTGCCGGAGAATTACCGGGTGATCCGAAACTTCCAGTATTACACGCCGGAGCAGTTCTTCCTGTATCTGGCGGGGGTACATGGCAGGGACGAAGCTGAACGGCAGGCGCTTCTGAATCGGTGGATCATCCGGAAAAAATGCTGGTACCAGTGCGGCGAAGTCGTGGTGGTCTTTCAGGAGGAACAGGGCGCAGAAGGAGAAAAGATCCGACTGGAATTTTACCCGCTGGAAAAACGGGCACTCTGGGGAGAACGGAAGATCCGGGCACTGCTGTATGTCGGCGGCGGACTTCACGACTGGCAGAAGATGAAAGCGCTGAATACACTGCTGTACTCTTTTGTGCGGTATCCGGAAGAACTGGAAGCCTTTGCGGAAGACCCGCCCCGGATGGCGGCGGAATGGCTTCGGCGCTCGTTGCAGACTATGTAAAATCACCAAATCATGGCGCACAGTTTTGAACAGGGTGTTCAACTGTGCGCCATTTTGAACTTATAAAATGAAATCAAAACGACTTGAACTTATTCTATAAATCAAAAAGCGTTGAACTCTGTGCAAAATAGAGATAAAATGTGAACATCGAAGGAAAATAATTAGCTTGTAGTCGAAAAGAGGATGCCTGTTATGCTGAAAATCTTTCTCTCGTCCCATGGCTCAATGGCCAGCGGAATGCAAAGCTCGCTGAAGATCCTGATGGGAGAGTGCGAGAATTTGACCGTATTTGATGCCTATCTGGATGAGAGCTGCGTGCAGGATCATCTGGATGCGTTCTATGAGACTGTCGGTCCGGAGGACGAAGTGCTGCTGTGCAGCGACCTTTACGGCGGCAGCGTGAATCAGGCCATGTTCACCTACCTGGACCGCCCAAACACCCGGCTGGTGAGCGGTGTGAACATGAGCTTCATGATGAATGTTCTGAGCGAGGATACCCTCAGCGACGAACGGCTGGATGAGATCATTGAAGAAAGCCGCGAGTATCTGCGCCGTGTGGAACCGGAAGTTCCTGCGGACACGGCACCGGCAGGCAGCGACGACTTCTTCTGATAAAAAGAAAGGATGGAAAACTTATGATCAAATGGGTACGTTTGGATGAGCGCATGATTCATGGCCAGGTCGCCACCAAGTGGAGCCGCACGCTAGGCGTTGACCGCATCGTGGTGGCAGATGATACGGCGGCTGCCAGCGATATCATGCAGAAATCCCTGATGATGGCTGCACCGGCCACCTGCAAGACGGCGATCGTGACGGTGGATAAGGCGGTCTCGCTCTGCAACGATCCCCGTGCAGCCGGTCTGAAGATCCTGCTGATCGTCAGCACGCCGGAAAATCTGCTGCGTGTGGCCAAGGAAGTCAAGGATATCCCGCAGATCAATGTGGGCAATTATGGCCGCATTGCTCCCAAGCACGGAACGGAAGCCCGCAAGACCTATACCAAGAATCTGTATGCCTACGAGGACGAAGTCGAGGTTCTGCGGCAGGTCATGGCAACCGGGATCCCTTGCAATGTGCAGACCATCCCCGATGATGTTCCGCAGGAACTTTCCAAGGTACTGGGCTGAGCGTGGTGCTCTGCCTGAAAATAGAAAAAAGTACAAGGAGGAAAAATCGCTATGTCAATTACCGCTGCAATCATCTGTGCAGTCGTGTATGCGGTCATCAACTGGCTTGACCCGTACACCCTGTCCTGGCAGTGCCTGAACCGCCCCATCGTGGTGGCACCGCTGGTCGGCCTGCTTCTGGGCGACTTCCAGACCGGCATCATCATGGGTGCTTCGCTGGAAGCAATCTTCATGGGCATCTCTGCTGTGGGCGGCTCGATTCCGTCCGACTGCCTGTCCGGCTCCATCATCGCTGTGGCGTATACCATCGTGGTGGGCGGCGACGGTGCCATGGAAACCGGTCTGGCTCTGTCCCTGACCATCGGTACCGTGATGTCTACCATCAACACCATGCTGATGCCTCTGTGGGCCGGCCTGGCTCCCTACTGGGAGAGACTGGCTTCTGAGTGCAAGCCCAACAAGTTCCGTGCCATCTCCATGGTCGTCAACTTCATCGCCTGCCTGCCCGGTGCGGCAATCATCTTCTTGGGCGTTGCCTTTGGCATCGAGGGTCTGCAGGCTGGTCTGGCTGCCTGCCCCGCATGGGTCATGACAGGTCTGGCCGCTGCCGGTACCATGATGACCGCCGTCGGTTTCGGCATCCTGCTGTCCATGATCTGGTCCACCGATATCGCTGTGTTCTACTTTGTCGGCTTTATCTGCGCCAAGAGCCTGGGCCTGAGCAGCCTTGGTATCGCCGTCATCGGTGCAGCCATCGCCCTGACCCTGTTCTTCATTGACAAGCGCATCATTGATGCAAAGAACGCTGTGGCTGCTGCCCCCGCTGCGGGTGCTGCTGCCCCTGCCAACAGTGAGGAGGATTTCTTCTGATGGAAAAGAAAGTTGTCAGCGCAGAGGAAAATAAGATCCTCAAAAAGATGTTCTGGAACAGCCATCTGGTCTTTGCAAACTTCAACATGACCAAGATGGAAGCCAATGGTTTCACCATGACCATGGCCCCCGCCGTGGAGAGTATCTATGGCGACGATATCGAAGGCAAGAAGGCCGCTTATGCCCGCCATCAGTCCTTCTTCAATACCCATGCAGTCGCATTCAACTTTATCGCAGGTCTGTGCTACGCACTGGAAAAGGACTGCCACGACGGTAAAGTTCCCGGCGAGACCATTGATGCCATCAAGGCTTCCCTGATGGGCCCCACCGCCGGTATGTTCGACTCCATCTTCTTCAACTGCCTGCGTGTCATCGGTGCCGGTATTGCAATCGGTCTGTGCTCGCAGGGCAACATCCTCGGCACCTTCATCTTCATCCTGCTGTATGGCATTTCGCAGTCCCTGCTCAAATGGGTCCTGCTGAAACTGGGCTACACACTGGGCACAAGCTTCATCGACACCGTCTTTAACAGCGGCCTGATGAGCGTTGCGACCCGCTGTGCATCCATCCTCGGCCTGATGATGGTCGGTGCCATGACGGCAACCACCGTGGGCTTCCCCCTGAACTGGACGCTGAACATCGGCGAGACCTCCATCGTGGTCTCCGAGCTGTTTGATGCCATCTATCCGGGCATTCTGAGCTTGGCTCTGGTGCTGTTCATGATGTGGCGAATCAAGAAGGGCAACCGCCCCACACAGCTGATCATCGGTCTGCTGATCTTTGGTCTGCTGGGCGCATTCCTTGGAATCTTCTAAAAAAATCAGATCGCCTGATCCTGCAAGGGGTCCGCAGTCCGGCAGGAGTAAAACGCTTCCTGCCGGACTTTTTTGTAGAAGGAGAACGGATATGACATTGCAAGACCTGATGATGCTGTATGGTGTCACCCTGGGCAAACGGCGCACTGCAAAGCAGAAATATCTTTTTGCCCAGCAGCTCAACGAGAGCCTACCGCCGCTGGGCTGGCCGGTGCGGGTTCAACAGAGGGAAGGACGGTTTTCCAAAATCGAAAACCTGATCGCCGGGGATCTGGCAAATGCAAAGGTCGTCATTGCGGTCCCCTTTGATACGCCGGCAAAGGCGCTGCGGCCCCAGAAATACTATCCGTTCCATCCGGACAAAAATGTTCAGCAGCGGGGGAGAGACCTTGCACTGCAATGCGTGCTGGAACTGCTCTGTTTCGGAGCGGCCTGCCTGATGTTCTGGTCCGGACGGGGAACCGGTGCCATGCTGCCCCGGACGCTGGCGGCACTGCTGCTGGCAGGGGTAGGTGTCTGGCTGCTGCTGCCCCATGCAAGCCCCTGCAACTTCAGCCGCTGTTCCGGTGCGGTCGCCACTGCCGTAAAGCTGGCGGAGGACCTGAGCGGTGAGGAGAACATCGCTTTTGCCTTCTGTGACCATGCAGTGGATAACTATGACGGCTTCCGGCTTCTGGCGCAGGAGATGCCAACTGCGGCAACTGTTCTGCTGCTGGACAATCTGACCAGCGGCCCGGCAGTGGCGCTGGCGCACGGCGAGTACCGGAAAGAGGCGGCGGAACAGCTGTGCAGTTTGTTGCCGGAGGATAAGGTCTATGACCGGAACTACCCGGAGGAACAGCGGCAGCGGAATCTGCTGGCGCTCTTTCCCAGAGGGATGATGCTCAGCTGTGGACGAGTGGAAAAAGGCGAATTTGTTGTGGAGAATACCTGCTGTGCACAGGACCATGTACTGGATCTGCCCCGGATGGAGCGGATGGAACGGGCGTTGGCCGATTTTGCAAAACAGGAAGCAAATAAGAAGGAGAACTGAATTATGAAACTGCATTCCAACCGCATTTATACGCCGGAAGGCCCCAAGGCAGGTGTGCTGACTGTGGAAGGCGGCAAGATCACTGCCTTTGCAGAAAACACGACCGACCCCGAAGCCATTGAATACGGCGACCAGCGAATTATCCCCGGCATTTTTGATACTCATAACCACGGCACCTGCGGTTATGATATCATGAATAAGAATGCCCCCCATGAAAAGCAGATCGCATCCGTGAAAGGTTATCTGAAGGGGCTGGCAAGTCAGGGCACCGTGAACATCTTCCCGACGGTGTGCGACCCGGATTCCATCCGTGCGGTGGCAGAGGTGGCAAAAGAGGGTGATCAGGACGGTGCAACCATTCTGGGTATCCACAGCGAAGGCCCCTGGCTGAACCGCACCGGTGAAAAAGGCATCCGTACCGGCTGGCCGGAGGTAAGTATGGAGACGGCACATGCCATGGTGGAAGCCGGCGGCGGGTGGCTGCGTCTTGTGGCACTGGCACCGGAGATCCCCGGGATGGACCCCATCATCGAGTATTTCCTCTCGCAGGGCATCACAGTGGCAGCCGCCCACAGTGACAACAACTATAAGCAGGCCATGGCCGCCTATGCCAAGGGCATCAGTGTGGCGACCCATACCGGCAACGTCATGACCGATATGCATCACCGGGACATCGGCGGTCTGGGAGCAGCCCTGACCAATGAAAACGTTACCTGTGAGGTGATCTGCGACGGCCTGCACATCTGCGATGAGATGCTGGGCATCTACTTCAAGGTCAAGAGCACCGACAAATTCATGATGGTCAGTGACTGTACGGCTCTGTCCGGTGCACCGGTGGGCAAGTATGAGGGCATCTTTGAGGGGATGGCCCTGAATGTGACCCCGGAGGGCTTTGTTCTGACCGATACCGGCCGCCTGTGCGGTTCCAGCCAGCCGGTGCTGTTCGACATCAGAAATCTGGTGAACAATGTTGGCATCCCGCTGGAGACCTGCCTGAAGATGGCCTGCCTCAATCCCTGCATCAAGTATGGTTTTGCCGACCGCAAGGGTACCATTGAAGTGGGCAAGGACGCAGATCTGGTGGTCATCAGCGACGATTATCAGGCACAGGTCACCTACGCCGAGGGCCGGAAGGTCTATGACCGCAGCACCGAGGGCAAGATCTTCAATGCGGATTATCTGAACCGATAAGGACAAAGGAAACAGCTATGAGCAAGAAGTTGATCGTAGTAGCCGATGATTTCGGCTTCAGTGAGGCATACAACTATGGTGTCATCAAAGCCTATAAGGAGGGCGTGGTCTGCACCCTCTCGCTGATGAGCAACATGGCCGCCGTCCCCCATGCGGTGAAACTCTGGCAGAGCGAGTGCCCGGAGGTGCCGCTGGTCCAGCACACCAATTTTGTGCAGTACCGCCCCGTCAGCGCCCCGGAAAAGGTGCCCACGCTGGTAAACGAAGAGGGAATGTTCTACCGCAGCTATCTGTGGAAGAGCGAGAATCCCAATGATGCCAAATGCAAGGGCGAAGTTTACCCCAGCTATGAGGACCTGTATACCGAGACCATGGCCCAGCTGGACCGGCACAAAGAACTTGTGGGACATTATCCCCGGCATTTTGAGGGCCACAGCGCCATGACAAGGCCCATGGAGCAGGCGTTCCGGGATATCGGAAAGAAGCTGGGCATCCATAACATGGGCGATACGCTGGCCGAAGAACTGCCGATGAAACCGGCCTGCGAGCTGTTCAGTTTGGGCAACAGCAACGCAATGGAGATTCTGAACCGGGGCAGCCGCCCGGAGGACTGGCTGGAAGACCGCTTCGGCATCCTGAGCTCTCCCTACGAGTACAATATCCTACATTTCCATCCGGGTTATCTGGATCAGTACCTTCTGGACAATACTTCCCTGACCCTGCCCCGCTGCCGTGATCTGGCGACCCTGTGTGACCCGCAGGTTCGTCGCTGGCTGGATGAGCATGAGGTGGAACTGACCAACTTTGATGCCCTGTACGAATAACTGCGCCATTTCCAAGTGATACTTTATCATCCTCCATAGGAACGCCGCTGCACAGAATTGCGACCTGTGCGGCGGCGTTTTCTTAGTAATGGCTTAACCCTCTCAGCCAAAGTCTTTGACTGAGAGGGCCCCCCACCCCCGTCAAATCGCACTAAAAAATAGACTGCATTTGTTACAAATGACAAACTCATGGAAAACCCCTTGATTCCTATATAGGGGGCATAATAAAATGCAAAAGAGCCCTCCCCCCACACACAAAACAGAAGAATCGGCAAACCAGCTGGAAGGCTGCGACGCAAAGCTAAAGGGCCCAGACCGGGCAGCCAGCTGCACTTCCCCAGAAGTACACCACAGCGTCACACCAGCCTTTCGGGGCAGGTGCGGTGCCTTTTTACATTTGCGACGGATGCAGGGAAAAGCGTTTGGGATACACACCATGTTTGCGGATGGAAGGGAGAACTTCATCAAACACCCAGTGTTCAAATCGTTCTGCCGATGGCAGCTTGCTGTGAACGATCAGCCTATAAACATCGCCTTCTGTGATAAAGGAAATTTCAACGACCTGCTCTCCAGCACTTCCATACTGATTCACCTTCTGAACGACCCCCTCGCGTTTCGTTAGGGGGCCTCTGCAATGGCGCTTCACAGCGGCGTAGGGATTCACATACCCCAACGCTTTCGCCACGTCGCTTGCACAGAAGAAGGTCTTGCCTGCCTCCTGCAACACGCGGATCGAACCGAACTCCTGGTTCTCAAACACTTCCATCATCTAGTCCAAACAGAATTTCAGGCATAGAAAAAGCCCGGGAAATGGTGTATTCCCGGGCTTTTTTAGCATTATTAAGCTGTAGATTAGCGCTTGGAGAACTGGGGTGCATCGCTGGCAGGGCTGCGCCCTGCACGCGATGCTTGAGCAAAGATCTTCAGCGCCACCGGCTCGCCCCTTGCGGGGCAACCGCCGGAGATGCGCAGTCGTGCTCCCCAGTTCTCCGGGAAAGCAGGCAACAAAAAACGGCTCTGCCGAAGCAGAGCCGTAAAGATACATCTGAAATAAATCAGCGCTTGGAGAACTGGGGTGCACGACGTGCAGCCTTCAGACCGTACTTCTTACGCTCCTTCATACGAGGATCGCGGGTCAGGAAGCCAGCCTTCTTCAGAACAGAACGATTCTCATCGCTCTGCTGCAGCAGGGCGCGGGACAGGCCGTGGCGGATAGCGCCAGCCTGGCCGGAAACACCGCCGCCAGAAACGCGGACGACGACATCGTACTTGCCCTCCAGGCCCAGCAGGACCAGCGGAGAACGGACGATCAGCTTCAGGGTCTCCAGACCGAAGTAGTTGTCGATATCACGATCGTTGATGGTGATCTTGCCGGTGCCGGTGTAAACGCGAACGCGGGCAACGGAATCCTTACGACGACCAGTGCCGTAGAAATAAGGTTTGGTTTCGTACATGTTCGATTGCCTCCTTCTTAGAACTCGATCTTCTCGGGCTTCTGAGCTGCGTGAGCGTGCTCGGCACCCTGGTAGCAGTGCAGACGGGTCAGAGCCTTAGCACCGATGGTGTTGGAAGGGATCATGCCCTTGATAGCGTAGGTCATAGCCAGGTCGCTGTTCTCAGCCATCAGCTTGCTGTACTGGACCTTCTTCAGGCCGCCAATGTACTTGCTGTGGGTGATGTGGAACTTCTGCTCAGCCTTCTTGCCGGTCAGAACTGCCTTGTCGCAGTTGACGACAACGACGTAATCGCCGCAATCGACATTGGGGGTGTAGTTGACCTTCTGCTTGCCGCGCAGCAGAACAGCGGCCTCAGCAGCGACGTGACCCAGGCTCTTGCCGGTTGCGTCGAGCAGATACCACTTGCGCTCGACTTCAGCGGGCTTTACGAGAGTAGTGCTCATATCTATTTCCTCCTGATAAGTGTTTGGTACGATTCAGGCGCCTTTGGGGCGCGAGTGTCAGTATACAACACAAAAAAGCGCCTGTCAACATCTTTTTGCGATTTTTTCAGTGGAAATTTTTATACCTCTCAAAATCTCTTGAATCCTCTCGAAATCTCGTTATTTCTAAAATCGCATTTTCAAAAAGTTTTTCGGCCTCCGGGGGGCAAATTTGTCCCGGCGGCGCTACAATTTTGCCGCTAAGTGTGTTATACTATATAAGATATTGTAAAAAGGAGTTTTTTCCCATGCCGAAAGACATTCACACGCAGGATTCCTCCCAGCAGCGGGCCTCCAGGCTGCTGCTCGCCATGGGCGTGATCGTGCTTTTGGGTGCGCTGGCCTACTTTGGGCTGACGCTGGCCGTCAACCGCCGCACTCCCGCCAACCCCGACACCCACTTTGATGCGGAGAATGGCATCTCGGTGGATTACGAAAGTGCCGTCTGGCCCGTCTGCCAGATGACCGAGGATGCCGCGCTGGGCCATGCGCTGCAGCTGGCTTCCGGTGAGGACAGCGCCAACGCCAACTATCAGGTGGTGCTGTTCCAGCGGGGTGACAAAGCCACTTACGAAGATTTCATCGGCCAGTCGGAAGCCGACCTGAAAGCAGCCTACGGTGTCATCAGCCCCCGCAAGGTCAAGCTGCAGGTGGAGGGTGCCACGGTCACTGCCGTGCGCTGTGATATCCAGGCCTACTACGCCGTGCTGGCCACCATCGAATACGACAGCGGCGATGTGGTCTATGTCTCCGGCCTGACCAAACTGGCCTCCATCAGCGATATCGTCAATCTGGTGGAAAGCGTGAGCCTGACATGAGCGATCCACACGCCATGCAGCGGCTCTGCGGCCTGATGCGCAAGGCCGTGCAGGATTACGAGATGATCTCCCCCGGTGATAAGATCATGGTGGGCGTTTCGGGCGGCAAGGACAGCGTGGCTCTGACCATCGGGTTGGCCCAGCTGCGCCGTTACCTCGGCTTTGATTATGAGGTCGTGGCCGTCACCCTTGACCCGCAGTTTGACCACCAGGCTGTGGATTACAGCCCGCTGGCGGCGCTGTTCGCCCGGTATGGGGTTCCCTACGAGGTGCGCCGCACCGAGATCGGCCCTATCGTGTTTGAATACCGGCAGGAAAAGAACCCCTGTTCCCTCTGCGCCAGGCTGCGCCGGGGCGCGCTGCACACGGCGGCGCAGGAGCTGGGCTGCAATAAAGTGGCGCTGGGTCACCACCTTGATGATGCTGTCGAGACCTTTTACATGAATCTCTGGCGGGAGGGCCGCATTGGCTGCTTCTCCCCGGTCACCCAGCTGGACCGCCGGGGCCTGACCCTGATCCGCCCCATGCTGCTGGCCACCGAACACGAGGTGCGCTGTGCGGTAAAGGAGGAGGACTTCCCCATCGTCAAGAGCCGCTGCCCCGCCGACGGTGTGACCGTGCGGGAGCAGACCAAGGATTTTGTCCGGGAGCGCTGCCGCACCGACCACGCTTTCCGGCAAAAAACGCTCCATGCCCTGCAGGAGAGCGGCATTGATGGCTGGCGGCCGGTCCACACAGGCCGCGCTTCCAATCCATCCCCAAAGGAGGGAATGCATCATGCAGATGCAGAACTTTGAAAAACACGTCTGGGCTGAGATCGACCTCGATGCCCTGCGGGCCAACTTCCGCACCGTAAAACAGCGGGCAGGCTGCCTGCCCCTGTGTGCCGTGGTCAAGGCCGACAGCTACGGCCACGGTGCCGTCCAGTGCGCCCGGGTCTTTGCGCAGGAGGGCGCTTCCTGGCTGGCTGTCAGCTGCCTGGCCGAGGCCCTGCAGCTGCGCAGGAGCGGCCAGACCCTGCCCATCCTCATTCTGGGCCATGTGCAGCCCGCGTACGCCGCCGCCCTCATCCGGGACGATATCACCGCGGCCTGCTATTCCCTGCCCCAGGCCAAAGCCCTGAGCGAGGCCGCACAGGCCGCCGGGGGCCGGGTCAAAGTGCATCTGGCTGTGGATACCGGCATGGGCCGCATCGGCTTTGCTCTGCGCACCGATTTTGATGCCGCCATTGCCGAGGCCATCGCCGCCTGCACCCTGCCCGGCCTGGAAATGACCGGCCTGTTCCAGCACTTCTCGGTGGCCGATGACATCGCTGAGGAAAACATTGCCTACACCGCCGAGCAGCACGCGCTGTTCGTGAAGGCGTTCCACGCGCTGAAGGCTACCGGGCACGAACCCGGCATCGTCCACTGCGACAACTCTGCCGGTGTGATGCTCCACCCGGACTGGCCCGAGGGCCTGCCCCGGGCACACTGCATGGCCCGCCCCGGCATCATCCTGTACGGCTTTGACCCCAGCGATGAAATCCGCTTCGGGCTGTTCCGCCCGGCAATGAAACTCAAGACCGTGGTCAGCATGGTCAAGGTGCTGCAGCCGGGCCAGTCCACCAGCTATGGCCGCCGGTTCACAGCAGAGCGGCCCACACCGGTGGCCACCCTCTGCACCGGCTACGCCGATGGCTACCCCCGCCAGCTCAGCTGCGGCAAGGGCATCGTGGAGATCCACGGCACGCCCTGCCCGGTGCTGGGCCGGGTCTGTATGGATCAGATGATGGTGGATCTCTCCGCTGTGCCGGACACGGTGCAGGAGGGGGACGAAGCCATCCTGTGGGGCGGCACTGTCAGCGACAGTGCAGAGGACATTGCCCGCAAAACCGATACCATCACCTACGAGGTGCTCTGCGGCGTTTCCCGCCGGGTGCCCCGCGTTTATCTGGAACACGGCACCACCGCTGCCGTAGAGGACTGGATCCTGAACGACTAACACACTCTCCCGGAGGAATTACATGGCAAGAGACAACATCCGAAATTTCTGCATCATTGCACACATCGACCACGGCAAGTCCACCCTGTCGGACCGCATCCTGGAGCTGACCAAAAGCGTGGACGAGCGCACCATGGAGGATCAGATCCTCGATAACATGGACATCGAGCGGGAGCGCGGCATCACCATCAAGGCCCGCGCCGTTACCCTGAACTACACTGCCAAGGACGGCAAGACCTACGAGTTCAACCTCATCGACACCCCGGGCCATGTGGACTTCGCCTACGAGGTCAGCCGCAGTCTGGCCGCCTGTGAGGGTGCCATTCTGGTGGTGGATGCCACCCAGGGTGTGGAGGCCCAGACGCTGGCCAACACCTATATGGCGCTGGAGCACGATCTGGAGCTGGTGCCCATCCTGAACAAGATCGACCTGCCCAGCGCCCACCCGGACGAGGTGGCCCAGGAGGTGGAGGATGTGATCGGCCTGCCCTGCATGGATGCGCCCCGCGTCTCCGCCAAGACCGGCCTGAATATCGATCAGGTGCTGGAGCGGGTGGTCAGCGATATCCCCGCCCCCACCGGTGACCCGGACGCTCCCCTCAAGGCCCTGATCTTTGACAGCATCTACGACAGCTACAAGGGCGTTATCGTCTACATCCGCGTGTTCGAGGGCACGGTGAAGCCCGGCGACACCATCAAGATGATGGCCACCGGGGCCGAGTTCACACTGGTAGAGGTGGGCCACATGGGTGCCACCAGCCTGACCCCCTGCAGCCAGCTGCAGGCCGGCGAGGTCGGCTACCTGACCGCCAGCATCAAGACCGTGCAGGACACCCGCGTGGGCGATACCGTCACACTGGCAGACCGCCCCACCTCCGAGGCCCTGCCCGGCTACCGTCAGGTCAAGCCCATGGTGTTCTGCGGCATCTACCCCGCCGACGGTGCCAAGTACCCCGACCTGAAAGACGCGCTGGAAAAGCTGCAGCTGAACGACGCTTCCCTGACCTTTGAACTTGAGACCAGTGCCGCTCTGGGCTTTGGCTTCCGCTGCGGCTTCCTGGGCCTGCTCCACATGGAGATCATCACCGAGCGTCTCGAGCGGGAGTTCGACCTGGATATCATCACCACGACCCCCAGCGTCCGCTACCGCCTGACCATGACGGATGGCACTGTGGAGATGATCGACAACCCGTCCAGCTACCCGGACCCCTCCAACATCGTCAAGCAGGAGGAGCCTTTTGTGGATGTCCACCTCTACACCCCCAACGATTACGTGGGTGCCCTGATGGATCTGTGCCAGCAGAAGCGCGGCGTGCTCATCGACATGAAGTATCTGGACGATGTCCGCGTGGACCTGCACTACGCCCTGCCTCTGGGCGAGATCGTCTACGACTTCTTCGATGCCATCAAGAGCCGCAGCCGCGGTTACGCCAGCTACGACTACGAGTTCAAGGAGTACCGCGAAAGCGATCTGGTCAAGCTGGACTTCCTGCTGAACGGTGACCCTGTGGATGCACTCTCCATGATCGTGTTCCGGGACAATGCCTACGCCAAGGGCCGCCGCATCTGCGAAAAGCTGCGTGATAACATTCCCCGTACCCTGTTTGAGATCCCGGTGCAGGCCGCCATCGGCGGCAAGATCATCGCCCGTGAGACCGTCAAGGCCATGCGCAAGGACGTGCTGGCCAAGTGCTACGGCGGCGATATCTCCCGCAAGAAGAAGCTGCTGGAAAAGCAGAAGGAGGGCAAAAAGAAGATGCGCCAGCTCGGCAGCGTCTCCCTGCCCAGTGAGGCCTTTACCGCCGTGCTGAAGCTCGACAGCGACGACAACTGATTCTTTATCCCTTCTATCATAGAATAACAGCAACAGCCCCCACCAGATACAGCAAAAAGCTGCATACCGTGGGGGCTGTTGCATTATTCTTGCCCTTCTTTACTTATCAGCATAAAAATTCAGCCGAACCATTTTTATCTATTCTTACAATTTCTCCATTTATTGTTGCATAGAGCGATTCATTATAAATCTCATAGGCCGAATTCCAATATCCGTTTGCTCCATCAAATACAAACGTTTCTACGTCACTAAGATTCTGTCCCACCTGATTGATTGTCGTATAATAGTCATTTTCTTGACTCACTGTTACCAGTAATCCATCTTTCGTTGGATATATGCTCTTTATTGTCCCCTTTTGCGGTTCAACACTCCACGTCCCATCTTTTCTTATGATTCCCCAAAAAGGAACCCCATCAGGATTCAGCATTTGCAATGCAGCATACCCATTCATAAATCGTGGTTCATCAGTTGTAACCGGCTGAATGTTATACTGGCTCAAATCGATGATACAGTTCAAGTGAATATCATAAAATCCTGATGGATATTTCTCAAACTCACCTGTATCTCTTCTTGCATCAAGGTAAATCAGCCCCTCTGCCAATACTGGCGTTCCACTTCGCTGTGATTTAATACTCTTCCACTCCGGCAGTTCATTAAAGTCATCGTCCAAAACTCGAATGCTCGGTGCTGTCTGAAACATCACACCATTTTCCATTCTAATCTGACATGCATTAAATTCAGAAATATAATGGAGTTTTCCATTTGCAATGTTTATAAAGACATATCCATTCCATCCTCGGACACGATAAAGCGTTCCTCCGCAATAAATGAACGGAGTAGAGATTCCTTCTGCATTCATATCATATCCAGCATTCACAAGTGTCTCATAAAGATCATTCGGATTAAGCTCAGAGAACTCTGGCTGTGTCGTATCGCATTGAAAACAGATTGAGCTATCCATTTTTCTTGCGGTAAACGTAACTTTTGTCCCATCGATTCCATCTTCTCTCTTTATCGACCATAGAAGAACGCCCTCTTCATCCTTTGCAAACCGGATAATTTTTTCATTCTCTGGAAGCCATGATACCAGCAGCTGCGTTCCGTCTTCTGTTGCCATCATCCCATTACTAAGTAAGCACATACCATTATAGTATCCAGACACAACCCTGCTTCCGTCTTCAAACAGGTGATGAACCATTCCCTGTGCATCAAAAAGAACGCTTTTGTTCGATTGACCATCTCTGATTTCGCCTACTGAAAGTTCATCAAAATTGGGGAATGTCAAGTAAACATGCCCCTCTCCCACAGCTTCTAACAAACTCATCTTATCCGTAACGTTTTCCGCTGCTTTTTCAGAATCCACTATAGTTTCTTGTTGTTCAGACACACTTTTTCCATCTTGCGGATTCACTGTATCCGAAGCGCTTTTATTTTCCTGACTGCACCCGCAGAACAGTAACAAGGATATTATTGTAAAAAGCACAATATTCTTTAAGTTTTTCATATTGTCCTCTCCCGGAAGCTTTAATGTTTTAACGCTTCTTCAGCCGTATGATAATATGTGACAGTTTCACCATTGGGCAACTCAAGTTCAAGCGAATTATCATCGACAGCTGTAATAGGATAGGTTCTTGTTTCTCCATAGAAATCTGTAAGTTTCAAGGTATCTTCATCTACAATGCTCCATTTTCCCTGTCCGTAGTCTCCTCGAATCTGACAAGTACCATCATCATAAAGCGAAAGGGACAGTCGATCATCTCCTTGGAGATACCAATCCCCACTCATCAGCTCTTCTTTACTTTTTCCGCAACTCGACAACATTCCCATTCCACTTATGAGCACTGCAATTGTGGCCATTCTCAAGAAGTTTCGACGTGTAATCTCTTTCATTTTGCATCCTCCTCAAGCAATTCCTGTATTTTTGATATCCAATTGGATATCATACACCCAGCATAGCATCTCCTTGCGGTATTATCAAGATATCCATTCAGATATCAGGAGGATTTTTATGGCCTACTACCGCCGAATCCGTGACATGCGCGAAGATCACGACTTAACTCAACGTCAACTTGCCGCCATTCTAAAAATGCCACAATCTCAGTATAACCGCTATGAACAAGGACTAAGAGACATTCCAACCGTTACATTAATTCAACTTGCTGATCTATACCATACCTCTACCGATTATCTTCTTGGTCGAATAGAAAATCCGGAATTTCCCAAAACATAAACAGAGAGCTCCCCCTGCATCATTTTGCTGCGATGCAAGAGAGCTCTCTATTTATTGTCTTACTTTCTCAGTTCAGGTTTATGAACCAGTTCATGGTATCCTTGATGCCTTCCATGGAATTCTTGATGATCTTTCCATAGACATAAATGGTATACGCCGCTCCGACGATCTGCACAAAGGCTTTTCCAAGCTCCACGCCATAGCTCAGCAGCGGCTTGACCTGATGCCAGAGGGAGCGGATCTGATCCTTCAGCGCTCCTACCCAGGCAGGAGCGCCGCCGGAGATCTGCTCCAGCTCCTCAGCGGGAATGACGGTGCACTGCGCCGGAAATTTTAAGTTCTGCTGCATGTCCGCTCCTCTCAAAGTGCCAGGCTTGCCAGCAGCACCAGAACGACGCTTCCGGCCGCCAGCCCCATCGTTGTAAGAAGGGTGTCCGGGTCTACCTCTTTTTCCTCCACCACTTCCGCACTGCCGCCATTGGCCGACCAGTGGGCATAGACGGTGGTATCCGCACCAAACGCCGTATCGTTGGCTTTGACCTGCACATCAATGGGAAAACCGGTAACATCATCCGTACCGGTGGTGTACCAGCCATCGAAGGTATAGCCCTCCATGCTGGCACCGGGCAGGCTGCCCAGTTTGCCCTCGTCATTGGTGCGCTCTGCGGCAGAGGTACAGGTGCCGCCGTTGGCATCAAAATAGATAATGACCTTTGCCGCAAAAGCGGTGGGGGTACACAGGCAGACCGCCAGCACACAGGCCAGCCCCGCCAGCATCCGTTTGAACTTCTTCATTCTGCGCTCTCTTTCCGGCTCAGTGTCAGACGCTGTAGCCCTGTGCCTTGATGACATCCACCACCTGAGAAACATACTTCTGGCAGGTGTCGTGGTCAGGGGCCTCCACCATCACACGGACCACCGGCTCGGTGCCGGACTCCCGGACAAGGATGCGGCCGGTATCGCCCAGCGCCTCGGCCACCGCCTTGACAGCGGCCTGCACGGCAGCATCGTCCTGCGCGGCCTTTTTATCGGTCACACGAACATTTTCCAGCACCTGCGGGTAGATCTTCAGCGGGGCTGCCAACGCACTCAGAGGCTTCTTCTTGGCCAGCATGACCTCCATCATCTTCAGGCTGGTCAGGATTCCGTCACCGGTGCTGGCGTACTTGGAGAAGATGATGTGGCCGCTCTGCTCACCGCCGATGCGGCAGCCGTTCTTGTCCATGTACTCATAGACGTACTTGTCACCCACGGCAGTCTTGGCGTAGCCGATGCCCTGCTCGTCAAAGGCCTTGTACAGACCAAAGTTGGACATGACCGTGGTGACCACAGTATTGGTCAGCAGCTTGCCACGCTCCTTCATGTAGCAGCCGTAGATGTACAGGATGTGGTCACCGGTGATCACATTGCCCTTTTCGTCCACGCAGAGGCAGCGGTCTGCATCGCCGTCATAGGCAAAACCCACATCCAGACCCTTTTCCACCACAAACTTCTGCAGACCCTCGATGTGGGTGGAGCCTGCGTTCAGGTTGATGTTCAGGCCGTTGGGCTGGTTGTTGATGACATAGGTGTCTGCGCCCAGTGCATCGAACACGCTCTTGGCAATGTTCCAGCTGGCACCGTTGGCGCAGTCCAGACCCACCTTGATGCCCTTGAAGGAGTAGATGCCCAGGCTGATCAGGTAGCCCATGTAGCGGTTGCGGCCTGCCACATAGTCCACGGTGCAGCCGATATGCTCCCGGTGGGCAAAGGGCAGCTCCGGCCAGTCCTGATCAAAAACATGGAGCTTGCCGTCGATGTAGTCCTCCACCAGCAGCAGGGTCTCCTCGGGCATCTTTTCGCCGTAGCAGTCGATCAGCTTGATGCCGTTGTCGTAGAACGGGTTATGGCTGGCAGAGATCATAATGCCGCAGTCAAAATCATCCACGCGGGCAATGTAGGCCACACTGGGGGTGGTGGTGACGTGGAGCAGGTAGGCATCTGCGCCGGAAGCGGTCAGGCCCGCCACCAGGCTGTACTCGAACATGTACGAGCTGCGGCGGGTGTCCTTGCCGATGACGATGCGGGCAGGCTCGTTGTTGCCGCTGCGCTCCCGCAGTGCATTATAATACCAGCCCAGAAAACGGCCTACCTTGTAGGCGTGGTCGGCGGTCAGATTCACACCGGCCTCGCCACGGAAGCCATCGGTTCCAAAATATTTTCCCATGATCCTCTTCTCCTTCTATTGCAACGTTACGTTTTCTCTTATCTCTGAGAGCGCTCTCTCCTTGCTCTTACTCTTTATAATAGCATAAAATCGGAAAAGAATCCATGGGTTTGGGCATTCTGTGCAGCCCACCCTCGGAACAACCGCTCTTTTTTCAGCCTTTACTGCATCTTTAGGAAAAGTATGGTATACTTTTCATCTGGAGTAGAATAGATATGGAGGGATCCCCATGAAGCAGAAGACCCGCTGGCACGACGCGCTGGTCCTGGCCGCTGTGCTGTGCGCCGCCTTTCTCATCGTGACCGGCACACAGCAGATCACCGGCCGGATCGACGGCGTTGCATCGATGGTGTTTGTTCTGGCAGTTTTTTTGATCTCGGTCTATACGGATGGTTATGTGTGGGGCGTAGTGGCTTCCCTGATCGGCGTGCTGGCCGTGAATTTTGCGTTCCGCTCCCCTTACTTTGCCTTCAACTTCACTCTGCCGGAAAACCTGTTCTCGGGCATGGCGATGCTGGTGGTGTCCATTATGACCAGCACCCTGACCACCCGCATCAAAAAGCAGGAACAGCTGCGGATGGAGAGCGAGACCGAAAAGATGCGGGCCACCCTGCTGCGGGCCGTCTCCCACGATCTGCGCACGCCCCTTACTTCCATTTACGGGGCCTGTTCCACGGTCATTGAAAATTATGACAGCCTGGAAAAAGAGCAAAAATTAAAACTTCTTGGCGAAGCCTGTTCCGATGCCCAGTGGCTGAACCGGATGGTGGAGAACCTGCTGTCTGTCACCCGCTTTGACGGCGGGCAGGTAGCCGTGCAAAAGACCCCCACCGTGCTGGACGAGCTGATCGATACCGTGCTGGTACGGTTCCAGAAGCGCTACCCCAAGGTGCCCGTTACCACCTACCTGCCCGACAGCTTCATTGTGATCCCCATGGACTCGATGCTGATCTCGCAGGTGCTGACGAACCTTTTGGAGAATGCCGCCGTCCACGCCGAGGGGATGACCCAGCTGACCCTGCGGGTGTTCACGCTGGGCAGCCGGGCGGTGTTTGAGGTATCGGACAACGGCTGCGGCATTCCGAAGGAACGCCTGCGCACCCTGTTCACCGGTGTGCTGCCCGCCGATGCCGCGGCCGACAGCGGCAAGCACGGCATGGGCATCGGCCTTTCGGTCTGTGCCGCCATCGTCAAGGCGCACGGCGGCGAGATCCAGGCCGAGAGCAAGGTGGGCGAGGGCACCAGCATCCGCTTCTGGCTGGAGACCGAATCGATTGAGACGGAGGAAAATGAAGATGAGCAATAACAAATTCAAGGTTCTGGTCGTGGAAGATGAGGCCAACATCTGCAGCTTTATTGAGACGCTGCTGGAGACCAACGGCTATCAGGCCCTTGTTGCCAACACCTGCGCCATGGGTCAGACCCTGTTCACCTCCCACAATCCGGACCTTATCATCCTGGATCTGGGCCTGCCTGACCGGGACGGTCTGGAGCTCATCCGTTTTGTGCGGCAGAAGTTCCTGACCCCCATCGTCGTGCTCTCGGCCCGCACCACCGAGCAGGACAAGATCGAAGCGCTGGATCTGGGAGCCAACGATTACATCACCAAACCCTTTGGCACCGGCGAGCTGCTGGCCCGGGTGCGCGCCGCCCTGCGCACCAACCGCTTCGGCGTGCTGGGCGGAATGCCCGGCGGCGTGTTCCAGGCACAGGGGCTTGAGATCAACTATGAGCGCCGCAAGGTCTTTGTGGACGGTGCCGAGATCAAGCTGACTCAGACCGAATACAACATCGTGGCCTTCCTCTCGGAACATGCAGGCCGGGTGATGACCTATGCCGCCATCGTGCGGGCCATCTGGGGCGATACCGACTGCGGCAGCACCAAAAAGCTGCAGGTCAACATGGCAAACATCCGCAAAAAGCTGGGCAGCGTGCCCGGCCGCAACACCTATATTCTGAACGAACTGGGCGTGGGATACCGGATGATCGACGAGGACACCGATGCCAGGCCCGAAAGCTGAGGACTGCGTATGCTTCCTGCACTGATCCTTTTTCTGCTGACCTATCTTCTGATGCTGGCCCTGCCGCAGTACCGGCCTTTTGCCGCGCTGGGCGGGGCCGCTCTGTTTCTGGCTCTGGGCGCGGCGGGCCTGTGGGACTTTACCCTGATGGATGCCGCCCGGGCCGTGGACTTCAATGTCCTGCTGATGATGGCGGGCACCATGGGCACGGTCTCCCTCTTTATTGAGAGCAGGATGCCCGCCCGGCTGGCCGAGCTGCTCATCGTGCGGGTGCCCAACGTGAAATGGGCCGTGTGTATGCTGGCCCTCTTTGCCGGGGTCATCAGCGCCTTTGTGGACAATGTTGCCACGGTGCTCATGGTGGCCCCTGTGGGCCTTGCCATTGCCTGCAAGCTCAAGATCTCCCCCGTGCCCGTCCTCATTTCCATTGCGGTCTCCTCCAACCTGCAGGGAGCTGCCACCCTTGTGGGTGACACCACCAGCATCCTGCTGGGCGGCTTTGCGGGAATGAACTTCTTCAATTTCTTCTGGATGGAGGGCAGGCCCGGCATCTTCTTCGGGGTGGAGCTGGGGGCGCTGGCCTCTCTGGGCGTGCTGCTGTTCACCTTCCGGCACGAGACCCAGCCCATCTCGGCCACGGTGGAGACCGAGGTCACCGACACCGTTCCCTCCGCCCTGATGCTGCTGACGGTGGGCCTGCTCATCGCGGCCTCCTTCCTGCCCCAGCCTGCGGGCGGGCTGCCGCTGGCGCTCTATGGCCTGCGCAGCGGGCTGATCTGTGCAGGGGTCTGCCTGTTCGGCATCCTGCGCGCCTGCCTGCGCCGCCACTCGTTCGCGCCGTTCCGGCTGGCGGCCCGGGAGCTGGACTGTGACACCCTGCTGCTGTTGTTCGGGCTGTTCATCCTGATCGAGGGCATCCGCAAGGCCGGAGTCATCGATGCCGCCGCCCAGCTGTTCTACACCCTCTCCGGTGATGATTCCTTCCGTCTCTATACCCTGCTGGTATTCGTCTCGGTGGGCCTTTCTGCTTTCATCGACAACATCCCCTATGTGGCCACCATGCTGCCGGTGGTGCAGGGCATTGCCGGGCTGATGAACGGCGGTGCAGGCTTCCCGCCTGAGCTGTTTTATTTCGGCCTGCTCACGGGCGCAACTCTGGGCGGCAACCTGACCCCCATTGGCGCTTCGGCCAACATTGCAGCCATCGGCATCCTGCGCAAGCAGGGTGAGCAGGTGCGCACCCGTGATTTTCTGCGCATCGGCATTCCGTTCACGCTGGCAGCCGTCCTGACGGGCTATGTGTATCTCTGGCTGGTGTGGGGCGCGTAAGCGCTGCCATGGCCGTGCCAGTGCCGGCCGCCTGCAAATTCGATCCTGCTGAGCCGAAGGCCCGTGTGCCAAAGCAGAAGCAAAAAACGCGCCGTGTCCAACGACACAGCGCGTTTTTCTTGTTTATTCCAACCCGATCTGCTGGGCGTATTCTTCCAGCAGCTCCCGCTCCAGGAAGGGGGTTTTCACGCCCTCACGGTCGCGGTAGGTCTCGTGGCCCTTGCCGATGACGGCGATCAGGTCGCCCTCCTGGGCGTGATCCACGGCGTAGTGGAGTGCGTCCAGACGGTCGGGGATCTCCACAAACTTGGCATCGGGGTTGCCCTTGTTCATGCCCACCCGGATATCGGCGAGGATGTCCTCGATCTTCTCAAAGCGGTTGTTGTCCTCGGTCAGGATGGAGAAATCCGCCATTTTGGCACAGGTCTCTCCCATGCCGTAGCGGCGCAGCTTGGAGCGGTTGCCGCCGCAGCCGAACACCACCACCAGCCGGTGAGGGTGATAGGCCCGCAGGGTGGTGAGCAGGCTCTCGGTGGAGACCTCGTTGTGGGCGTAGTCCAGCAGGATGGTGAACTTTTTGCTGATGGGCACCAGCTCCACGCGGCCCTTGACCACGCACTTGCCCAGACCCTCGTGGATGGCGGCATCGGGCAGGCCAAGCACCTTGCCCACAGCCAGGGCGGCCAGCGCGTTGTAGACGCTGAACTCGCCGGGCATATTCACCCTGACATCCATATTGTCTCTGCCGGAGACGTGGAACGCCACGCCCAGAAAATCGTGGGTGCGCAGCAGCTCACAGCCCTCGGCGCGGTAGTCGGCCTTTTCACTGCGGCCATAGGTCACCAGCTTGCAGGTGTGGCCTTCCAGCAGGGCTTCGGTGTTCTCGTCATCGATGTTCACCACGCCCACATCACACCGCCGGAAAAGCTGCCCCTTCCAGCTGCGGTACTCCTCAAAGGTCTTGTGCTCACCGGGGCCGATGTGGTCGGGGGAGAGGTTGGTGAACACACCGATATCATAGTGCACCCCCGCCACACGGTCCATCATCAGGCCTTGGCTGGACACCTCCATCAGGGCCACATCGCAGCCTGCGTCCAGAAACTGGCGGAAGGTCTTTTGCAGCTCGTAGCTCTCAGGGGTGGTGTTGGCGGTCTCCTGATGGCGGCCCATGAAATAGATGCCGTTGGTGCCGATCATGCCGACCTTTTTCCCGGCAGCTTCCAGCACGCTCTTGATCATGTGGGTGGTGGTGGTCTTGCCCTTGGTACCGGTCACGCCGATCATGGTCATCTGGCGGGAGGGGTTGCCAAAGAGGTTGCCGCTCATCAGCGCCATGGCATAGCGGCTGCTCTCCACCTTGACCACGGTCACACCGGGCATGGCAGAAAGCTCAATGTCATGCTGGATGACCAGCACGCTCACGCCCTTGGCGGCGCAGTCCGTGGCAAACTCGTGGCTGTCACGCTGGGTGCCCACGATGCAGACAAAGGCAAGGCCCGGGGCCGCCTTCCGGCTGTCGTAGATGATGTCCTGCACTTCGGTATCCAGGCTGCCCTGCACCAGGGTAAAGGGCACGCCTTCCAGTAATTGTTCCAGCTTCATAACATTACACGCTCCTCATTGGGTGGTTTTGGGTTGGTTTGCATCGCCCGCCGCCGGGGTCGTTCCTTCGGCGGGAGTCGGCTGTACAGTCTGTCCGGCTTCGGGTCCTGCCGGGGCCGCGGCGGTATCCGTTGGTGTTTCGGCAGCGGCATCTGCAGCGGCTTCGCCCTCTGCCGGGGCAGTGCCGTCTGTGGCCGTGCCTTCTGCCGTTTCACCGGTCACACCCTCTTCCGTAGGAGTTTCCTCCACCGGTTCAGGCACGATGTAGCCGGAGGGCAGCTCCGGCTCACCCTGTGCAAAGGTAAACTTGCGGGTGCTGGACATGCTGATATGGGTGAAGTCCAGCTTTCCGGTGTCGGTCGCGGCACAGCCCTTGCCGTCCTCATTCAGCAGGACGTGCTTTGCCAGCTTGAGCTTATATTCCAGCTCGTTCAAGGTGCCCAGCCAGACGCTGATGCGGTCCTGATAGAGGAAGGCCATCTCGTCCACATCCGCAAACTCGATGCGGGTCACGTCGGCGCTCATGCCTGCGGCATCCAGCGCGGCCAGCAGGGTGTTCAGGCTTTCCAGCCGCTGGTCCGCCGCCTCCTCAACAGTGCCGGAGGCGCTGCTGTCGGCGGCGCTGTCCGGGGTGCTGTCCGGGGTGCTGTCGGCCTTGGGCTCCGCCGCAAAGGTCAGCTGTTCGCCGGGCTCGGCAGAGACCGGTTCGCCGCCGTACAGAGTGGGCAGACCGGCAGGCTGGGCAGAATCCTTCTCCAGGATCTTCAGGCCGCCCGAGAGGGTCAGCCAGCCGGAGGAGGTCTGCATGGCCCAGGCAGGCCGGGCTTCTGTTACCCGCACCACCACGGTGCCGGGGTAATCCCGCTCCACCCGGATATCCTCCAGCATGGGGAACACCTTTTCCAGCGCGGCGGCCTTGCTGCCGGGGTCAAAACTGAAGATATTCTCTTCCGGATGGACATCCAGCGCCTGCAGGATCTGTTCGCTGGTATAGCCGCCGGCCTCCTGCACCACACCGTCCGCTGTCTGCACCTGAATGGAGCTGATCTTGAACAGCATCGTCACGGTGAGGTAGACCCCCGCGCCGATGACACAGAGCAGCATGACAAGGGCCGTGAGCCGCCGCATGAGCCTGCGCCGCCGGATGGCGGCCCGGGTCAGCTTCCGCTTTTTCCTGCCCTCCCGCCGGACGGGGTCACGCCGGGCGTTCTGCCCCTGCACCGGCCGCATCCGCTGGCCGCTGCGATTCGGGGCGTTCTGTGGGCGGCGCTGGGCGTTCCGGTTCTGGCCGTTGGCGGGGCGGCGGTTCCGCTGATTGCCCCCGGAGGGGCGCCGCTGGCCGTTCTGCCCGCGGGGGGGGCGCTGTGCGCCGCTCTGGCTGCCCCGCCCGCCGGTGGGAAAGGTGATGCTGTTATCCGGGTAGGAGCCGTAGTTCACCGTGCGCTCCGTATACCGGCTGGGGCGGGGCGCATCGGGGTCATAATTGGGGTTCGTGATGGGGTGGCCGCCGGAGGAATATCCTGCGTACCCGCTGTACCCCAGGTCACTGCCTGCACCCGCGCTGCTGCGGCGCTGGGTGCTCTGCCCGCCGCGCCGGTCATCCCGGGCCTGATCGTAGGCCCGGCGGCGCTTGCGGTTCCGGCTGTTCCGATCATTCTGCGGCATCCGGCTGCACCTCCTTTCCTCTGTTTTTTCCTTCCGTTACGGGGTCTTGACCAGCTTGAGCAGGGCATCCGCAATGCGATCCAGGCTGTCGTCCACCGACAGGCTCCGGGCATTGCGGCCCATCTCAGCCAGCTTGCCGGGCTGGGCCAGCATCCCGGAAACGGTCTGCACCAGCTTTTCGCCGGTCAGGTCTTTTTCCTCAATGACCACAGCAGCGCCGGCCTTCTGCAGCTCCATGGCGTTGTAATACTGGTGGTTCTCGGCCACGTTAGGGCTGGGGATAAGCACAGCGGCACGACCCACAGCCTCCAGCTCGGCCAGTGTCAGGGCACCGGCACGGCTGATGACAAGGTCCGCTGCGGCCAGCAGTTCGGGCATATTGTTGATGTATTCCTTCACCACAAGGCTCTCGCCGGGGGCAAAGCCCTTTTCCTTTTCCAGATCCTGAAACAGCTGCACGCCGTACTGGCCGGTGGCATGGAGATGGAGGACAGGCTTGTGGTTTTTCTGCTCCCATGCGCAGAGGTCGGCCACCACCTCGTTCACGCGGCGGGCACCCAGACTGCCGCCGAAGGAGAGGATCACGGTGCGGTCGCCTGCGCCCAGTTCGGCACGGATGGCTTCCCGGTTCTTCGCCTGGGTGAACACCTCAGGCCGGACGGGGTTGCCCACCACGATGGTCTTTTCGGGTGCGCCCAGCTTTTCCACGGCGGCGGGCACGGCGGCAAACACGATGTCCACATCCGGGGCCAGCAGCTTGTTGGTCACACCGGGAAAGGCGTTCTGCTCATGCAGGGCGGTCTTGATGCCCTGTCTGGCGGCGCAGCGCACCACCGGGCCGGACACATAGCCGCCGCAGCCAATGACCAGGTCGGGCTGGATGTCCTTCATCATCTTTTTGGCCTTAGGGCCGGAGAGTGCCAGGTTCCACAGGGTAATGATATTCCGCTTGATATTGTTCAGGCTCAGCTTCCGCTGAAAGCCGGTGATCTCGATGTGATGGAAGGGATAGCCCGCCTGTGTGACCAGACGGTACTCCATGCCCTCTTTCCGGCCCGCAAAATGGATCTCGGCGGTGGGGTCGGCTTTTTTGATGGCTCCCGCAATGGCCAGAGCCGGGTTGATATGGCCGGCAGTGCCGCCAGCTGCAATGAGTACACGCATCTTGGTTCCTCCTTACTGTTCTGTCTGCGCTCTGCGCGCGGTATCCAGCACAATGGTCTTTGCCTTGCGCTGGCGCTCCCGCTCGGCGTGGGCTTCCTCCCGTTCCAGGCGGGCCCGTTCACCGTTGCGCCCGATATTGACCATAACGCCCATCTCGGCCAGCAGCAGGATCAGACTGGTGCCGCCGGAGGAGAAGAAGGGCAGCGAAATGCCGGTGTTGGGCAGGGTGTTGGTGACAACGGCAATGTTGCAGAACACCTGCCAGGCGATCTGCGCCATGATGCCGATGCCCACCAGCGTGCAGAACCGGTTTTCGGCATGGAAGGCGATCCAGAAGCCCTGCACCAGAAAGAGGACGAACAGCACGATGACGATCACCGCGCCGACGAAGCCCAGTTCCTCGCACACGACACTGAAGATAAAGTCGTTGGTACTCTCCGGCAGCCAGAGCTGCTTTTCGATGCTGTTGCCCAGCCCCAGCCCCGTGGCACCGCCTGAGCCGATGGCGTACAGGCTCTGCTTGGTCTGGCTGGTCATCCGGTCAAGATCCTGCGTCCAGCCGTCCAGACGGCTCTGCAGGTAGTCGATGGAGTCCACATGCTTCAGCAAAGTCTCCAGCAGGAACAGCGCGGCACCGGCGCAGCCCCAGGTAATGATGCCACCGCTGCCGCCCAGCAGCAGGATGGTGCCCACGATGGCCGTGGTCAGCAGGATGCCCGACATGTGGGGCTCCAGCACCAGCAGGATCAGGACAGGCACCAGCCACAGGATGGGCCGGATGAGCTCCACCACGATGCTGTGGTAGACCCACTTGCGCAGGGGCACCTCGCCGAATTTGACCTGCGGGGTCCTGGCGGCGATATCTGCCGTGAGCAGGATCATCTCAAACTTTGCCACCTCGGAGGCCTGTAGGGTCAGGCCGCCGAAGCTGATCCACCGGCGGCAGCCGTTGATGGGGCTGCTGAACAGCACCAGCACCAGCAGGATCAGGCAGACAACATAGCCCAGCTTGACCATTCTGCGCAGGAAACGGTGGTCAAAATAGGAGAACAGGAACATCATGCCCAGGCCCAGCACCGTGCAGAGCAGCTGGGATTTGATGTAATGGAAGCTGTCCCCAAAGCGGAGATAGCCCGTGGTATAGCTTGCACTGAACAGCATGACCAGCCCGAACACCATGATGATGGCCAGGGTCGCCATCCAGTTGAGCAGGATGGGCGGCCAGGGGCCGGGGTCCCGCTGAAAGACGGAAAAAGGCTCTGCTTTTTTTCTGCGGAGTGTTGCCAAACTGCACCCCTCCTTAACTGATTTTTGCCAGCTGAACGGTCAGCGCCACGCCCAGCATGGCAATGACACAAAAGGTATAAAAGATCTGTTCCGCGCTCTGGCCCCGCAGCTCCAGCCAGCGGTGGAGCGGTGCCGAGCGGAACAGCTGCCTGCGGCCCCGGCTGGCCTTGCAGACCAGGATCTGCAGGGCCACCATGCCGCCCTCCAGCCAGAAGGGCAGGGCCAGCGGCAGGGTGAGGTCAGGCCAGCCGATGCACAGGGGCACGCACCCCAGCATCCCGGCCAGAAACAGGCTTCCCACGCTGCCCAGCCGCAGCTTTGCGGGTGGGAAGTTCCAGAGCAGGAAAGCCATCAGGGAACCGGCCAGTGCGGCGGGCAGAACGCCCAGCGGGAACCAGCCCAGCAGGGTCATCACCCCCATCAGGCCCAGCATGGCCGCAAAGGACGTGCCGCAGACGATGCCGTCCATGCCATCGGCAACGCGGGCGCACTCGGCCAGTGCGACCAGCAGCCCTTCCCACAGCAGCGGGGCTGCAATGCCCAGATCGACATAGCCCACGCCCGGCAGGGTGATCCCGGCTGCAAGGCAGCCTTTGGCTCCCAGCAGCACCAGTACCACGGCACCGGCAGCGGCTTCCAGCCCAAGGCGGGTGTGCCGCCGCAGGCCCAGCACGGAACGGCTGCGGATGCGGGCCAGATCCTCCAGCAGGCCCACGCCGCCAAAGAGCAGAGCTCCCAGCAGCGCTGTGAGCAGCCGGACCGAGAACAGGCTCTTGGCCCCCAGCAGCTCAGGCTGAGCCACACAGGCGGCTGTCCAGCCCACGCCCACAGCGGCCAGCACCCCCACCATCAGGCAGAGCCCACCCATGGTGGGGGCCTGCGGCGGGCGCTCCGGCTCGGCATCCGGTGCTTCCTGCTTGGGTGATGGTGCCTGCCGGGCCTTGGGCTCATCCCAGCGTCCCTGGAACGCCCGCAGCAGCGGCACCATCAAATTCCCGAGCGCCGCCGTGAGGAAGAACCCCAACGTTGAGGCGGCGATCAAGGCGAAACGAATCATAGCTCGATGTTACTCCTTGTAAAAGATCTCCAGCACTTTTTCCAGTGCCATGCCGCGGCTGGCCTTGACCAGCAGGGCATCGCCGGGCTGCATTTTGTTCAGCAGGGTCTCGGCGGCCTGAGCGTAGGTGTCGGCATGGAGGGTGGGCAGCCCCTTGGCGGCAGCCACCACGGCAATGCGCTTGGCCTGCTCGCCATAGGTGATGAGGTAGTCCACCTTGTTCTCCACGGCCTGACGGCCCACCTCCTCGTGGGCGGCGCGGCTGATATCGCCCAGCTCCAGCATATCGCCCAGCAGGGCAAAGCGGCGCTTGCAGGGATACTCCCTGAACATGGCCAGCGCGGCCTTCATGCTGTCGGGGTTGGCATTGTAGCAATCCTCAATGACATCCACACCTCTGACGTGCACCACCTTCTGGCGCATTCCGGTCTGCTCAAAGTCGGCCAGACCGGCAATGACCCGGCGGGCATTCAGCCCCAGACGGGTGGCGGCGCAGTAGGCAGCCAGTGCATTGGCCACATTATGCCGGCCCATGGCGGGGATCTTTACGAGGAAAGTCCCCTCCTCGTGATCCTCCAGCACAAAGCTCATGCCCTTTTCATCCTGCTGGATGGACAGGGCACAGACATCGGCGTTCTCATCGCCCAGGCTGAACCAGACCGGGCGGACATGGTCGGGCAGAACGGCCTTGCGCAGGAAGGGGTCGTCCCCGTTCAGCACCAGCGGAGCACCCTCCGGCAGACCGGCGCAGATCTCCAGCTTTGCCTTGCAGATGTTCTCCTGACTGCCCAGATTGCCGATGTGGGACACACCGATGCAGGTGATGATGCCTACATCCGGGCGGGCGCACTTGCTCAGGCGCTCGATCTCCCCGGCGTGGCTCATTCCCATCTCCACCACGGCGTACTGGGTCTCTTTGCCGATGCGGAACATGGTGCGGGGCAGGCCCAGCTCATTGTTCTGGTTGCCCTCGGTCTTGATGGTACTGCCAAAGCCTGCAATGGCGGCGTAGGTCATCTGCTTGGTGGTGGTCTTGCCCACGCTGCCGGTCACACCCACCACTTTGGGGTGGAACTGGCTGCGATAATTGGCCCCCAGCACCATCATGGCGTGGTAGCTGTCCGGGCAGATCACGCTCTTCTCCTCCGGCACGCCTTCCACGGGGTGGTTCAGCACCACGCAGAGCGCGCCGTTTTCCAGCGCCTTGGCGGCAAAATCATGGCCGTCGAATTTTTCGCCCGGGAACGCCACAAAGATGCACCCGGGGCAGACCTCACGGCTGTCGGTGGTCACCAGCGTGACCGGGGTCTCGCACTGGGCCAGCGCGTTGACGGCCAGGCCCTCCAACAGGATGTTTGCTGCAATTGCTTCCATACTCTCATTCCCCTTTATCCACAGATCAGATGTACGATGGTTCCCTGCTGGACGCTGGAGCCGGGTGCCTCACTCTGGCTCTGGACCGTGCCGGAGCCTTCGACTGTGCAGTTGAGCCCTGCGGCGTTCAGCATCTGCCGGGCAAAGTCCGCGCTCTTGCCGGTCACGTCCGGCACCTCGGCGTGCTTGCCCTCATAGGTATCGGTATACAGATAAACGGTGGTGCCGTAGGGCACCTCTGCTCCCGCGCGGGGGTACTGGTAGGTGACAAGGGCGGCGGTCTGGTCGGATTCGCTCTCGGCCAGGTGATGCTTCAAGCCCTTGATGTTCAGCTGCACCTGCGCGTTGCTCCACTCCTTGCCCGTCAGGTTGGGCACCTTGACGGTGGTGCCGCTGCGGTCCACGCCGTCGGTGGCGATGCCCAGATAGGGCGCGATCTCGCTGATGATGTTGCCCACCACCGGAGCCGCCAGAATGGAGGAATAGTCGGTGCGGGCATTGTTGGGGTCGTCCAGCATGACATAGACCAGGATCTCCGGGTCGTTGGCGGGCAGGACAGCCGCAAAGGATGCCACCTTCTTGTAGTCGCCGTCGGCGCGGCGGTCCATGTTCAGCTGCTCGGAGGTGCCGGATTTGCCGCCGATGCGGTAGCCTGCAACGTAGGCGTTGCCGCCGCCGCCCTGGGTGCCGTCGCCCACCTCAAACTCCATGATCTGGCGGATGGTCTCGCTGGCGCTCTCGCTGATGACCTGACGGCGGATGTTGGTGCCGATCTCCTGCACCACATTGCCGTTCTGGTCCGTGATCTTATCCACCACATGGGGGGTGACCAGATAGCCGCCGTTGACTGCCGCCGAGACGGCAGTGCACACCTGCAGCGGGGTCACGGCCATGGCCTGACCGAAAGCGGAGGAGGCCAGCTCCACCTCGCCCAGACGGCTCTTGCTGTAATACTGCATGAAGCTGGTCTCATTGGGCAGGTCCACACCGGTGCGCTCGGTAAAGCCAAAGGCATCAAAGTAATCATAGAACAGGCTGGAACCCACGCGCTGGCCCAGCTGGATGAAGTAGATGTTGCAGCTGTTGCGCAGGGCTTCGGCCAGATTCTGGGCCCCGTGCGCCTTTCTGCCGGCGCAGTGGTAGGTCTGCTTTGCCACGCTGTAAGCACCGGAGCAGTTCAGGGTGGTGTAATAGGTCGCCTTGCCGCTGTCCACACCCATGGCGGCGGTGATGACCTTGAACACGCTTCCGGGATAGTACAGCTCGGTGATGGTCTTGTTCTTCCACTGGATATCCCGGTAGGTACCGGTATAGTCGGCCTCCGCATCCGCGATCTTCTGGCCGTTCTCGTCCCGCAGGTAGTTGCCGTTCTCGTCTTTTTTGTAGATGGTGTACAGCTCCGGCTCAGCCTGCACCTGCTCCGTCAGGTAGGCCAGATTGGCGCTGAAATCCTGCGGGTCATTGGGGTCAAAGTCCGGCTTGGAGGCCATGGCAAGGATGGCACCGGTCTTGACATTCATCACAATGGCGCAGCCGCGGTTCTCAACGGTGTTGGCCGCCACGGCCTCGTTCAGGTAGCGCTCCACCACCTCCTGAATGTTCACGTCCAGCGAGAGCACCAGATTGGAGCCGTCCTTGGCGGCGTAGGTGGTGGCGTTTTCATCGGCAATGGCATTGCCGTAGGCGTTGCGCAGGGTGATGGTGCGGCCATTCACACCGGCCAGCGTGGACTCATAGGAGTTTTCCAGACCGTACACGCCCTGACCATCCGCATTGCAGAAGCCCAGCACGGCGGCGGCAAAGCGGCCGTAGGGGTAATCCCGCTGGAAGCCCTTGGAGGCCGACACCGACACCCGCCCCTTGCGGACAGTGGGGGTGCCGTCGTCGCTCTCCTGCTGGCCCAGGCCCAGCTTGGCCAGGATCTTTTCCAGCGCACCGGCGGATGTTCCGCTCTTGCTGTGGGCCTTGTTGTAGGTCTTGACGTATTCTTCAATGGAGAGCTTGATGGCGTTGTTGACCTTGGTGGCCAGCACCTGATAGGAGCTTTCGTTTTGGGAGAGGGCATCGCAGACCGCCTGATACTGGGTCTGGTACTCTGCCGAAGCGGTGTCCACGCTGTCCAGACTCTCACCGTCGCCCGAAAGCAGGCGCAGGGTGATCTGAGTGCAGACCTCCTTCATGGCGGCCTCATCGATGGTGCGGGTCTCCGCCTTGGTGTCCTGATCGGTGGTGGTGGTATACAGGGCCGTGCTGTAGGAGGGGTCGGCCCAGATGGTCCAGACCACGCTGGTGGAAGCCAGCGTGATGCCGCTGGTGTCGTAGATCTCACCGCGGGTGGCCTGAATGGTGCTGTCCAGCAGCTGCTGCTCGGCGGCGTACTGGCGGTAGGTGGCACCGTCGCGGATCTGGATCTTGTACAGGCTGTAGATCACGGTCAGCGCGGCGACCACCACAAGAAGCACGGCGGCACCAAAGCTGATATGACGCAGCCGGGCACTGAGCCGTGCGTGCGGGTCCGCACTGCGGCGGCGGGCGCTGTTCTTTTTGGGATTGGAGGATGGTGTTTGCATTGCGTACTCCCGAAGAAAACCGAAAAAGCGTGCGCTGCCGCACGCTTTTCGTTGTTTGGTTTATTTTGCCGTTCTGACAGAGGCAAGAATGGTCATTGCCCCATCGTGGAGCAGATCCGACCACTGCCGCACAGCGGATGCCTTGCGCACCAGAACGCTGCCCTCATCCAGCCGGATGTAGGTGATCTGGCTCTGGTCGATCTTCATCAGCCCCAGGCGGGTGGCGGTCTCCTCAACACTTGTGATGTTGGTGCGGCTGTTCAGGGCACTGTTGTAGTATGTATACTGGCTCTGCTCGCTCACAAGCTCTGCCTTGGCGCTCTGGATCTGAGAGTTCAGCTCCACCAGCTGTGCCTCGCTCCACAGCAGGCTTACCGCAAAGCCCACCAGCAAAGCCGCGCCCACCAGCTGCAGCGCGTGCTGCATAGCGGCCCGCACGGGGTTCAGCCGCTTTTTGCCGCCCTTTTCTACCCGCAGCGGGACTTTGGGCTGTGCCTGCGGCGCTCTTCTGCGCCGGACCTCTGTCATATCGTATGCTGCCTGACCCATGGTGATCTCCTCCTCACATCTCCGGGGCTGTGCCGCCCTCAGATCTTTTCCAAAACCCGCAGGTGGGCCGAGCGGCTGCGCCGGTTCTCTTCCAGCTCCTGCGTGTTGGCTTCAATGGGTTTGCGTGTGATCAGCTTTGCCTTGGCCTTGCCGCCGCAGACGCACACCGGGAACTCCGGCGGGCAGGTGCAGGCGGTGGACCAGCGGCGGAACTTGTTCTTGACCAGCCGGTCCTCCAGCGAGTGGAAGGTGATCACGCAAAGTCTTCCACCCGGTGCGAGATGCGCAAAAATGGTATCCAGCCCCTCTTCCAGTGCGTCCAGCTCATGGTTTACCGCAATGCGCAGTGCCTGGAAGGTGCGGCGGGAGGGGTTTTTGTTCTTCCGGCGCTCCGCCGGGGGCATGGCGCTGGCCACGATATCCGCCAGCTGCAGCGTCGTTTCAATGGGGGCAGTTTCCCGGGCTTCCACGATCCTGCCCGCGATCTGCCAGGCAAAGGGCTCCTCGCCGTAATCCCGCAGGATGCGGGCCAGCTCCTCCCGGCTCTCGCTGTTCACGAGATCGGCGGCCGTCTCACCCTCCTGGCTCATCCGCATGTCCAGCGGGGCATCTGCCCGGTAGGAAAAGCCCCGGGCCGCGTCATCCAGCTGATGGCTGGACACACCCAGATCGAGCAGCGCGCCGTTGATCGTTTCAATGCCCAGCTGCTCCAGAGCTTGTCCGGCATAGCGGAAGTTAATCTGCACCACGGTGGCAGGCAGGCCCGCCAGCCGGGCCCGGGCCGTCTGCACGGCATCGGGGTCCTGATCCAGCGAGATGAGCCTGCCGCCCTGTTCGCCGTTCAGCCGCAGGGCGATCTGGCGGGAGTGCCCCGCGCCGCCCGCCGTGCCGTCCAGATAGGTGCCCGCCGGGTCGATCTTCAGGCCGTCCAGGCACTCGTTCAGCAGCACCGGGACATGCTCAAACGAGGCCGGGTCAAAGGGCTGTGCTGTTTTTTCTGTGTCCATGTTCCCAGCCTCCTTTCAAAACTCAGATAAGATCCTGCATCTGCCGCCCTTTTCTGCCCGGAGCTGCTGCCCGGGAAAGCGGCCTGCGGCCTGCCGGGAGTTTGTGGCCCGGTCAGCCTTGAGGATACAATTTTATTGTAACAAAACAGGCCCCTGATTGCAAGAGTTTCCCTTTTGTTTTTTCTCTCAAAATGTACCAAAAAAAGCCCCTGCAAGCCGTCGTTTTTGCTTGCAGGGGCCGGAAGCTCTCACCGGGAAATTTCACATTCCCGCATCAGAGCTGTTTCCGAGGGCTCTGGCGCAGGTTTGCACGGACATTTTTGACCTGTGCGGCGTTTTCCGCCATCGTCTCTTCCGTGGTCTTGAGCATATTATCACAGTAGTCGGTCACGGTCTGGCGGACAGTGCGGGCCTCAGTCTGGGCGGCGGAGACGATCTCTCCGGCGCGCTGCTGGGCCGCCTTGACGATCTCGGCCTCGCTCACCAGCACACGGGCGCGCTCCTCGGCCTTTTTTACAATGGCCTGCGCCTGTGCGTTGGCCGATTCGATGAGCTGGGCACGGTCGCTGACAATGGACTGGGCCTGCCGCAGCTCCACAGGCAGGTTCTGGCGGATCTCGTCCAGATAATCCCGGATCTGCTCCACATCCACGATGCGCTTGCCGCCCGAAAGGGGCATTCCGGCGCTCTCCTCCAGCGTATCCTCAATGGTATCCAAAAGCTCGTTTACGTTCATTCCGCATCTCCCTCTCCAGCGCTCTGCCGGGGCTTACCATACTTCCACAGCAGGACTTTGCCGTATTTATACTGTTTTTTCAGGGTCATGCCGCCCACCTCGGCAGGCAGCACCAGGCCGGTCTCACTCTCGCAGATCACGATGCCGCCCGGAGCCAGGCATTTGTCCACGCCGGGCAGGATCTTTTCCAGCGTGCCGGTGTGGAAGGGCGGGTCCAGCAGCACGATGTCGAACTGCTCATGGCAGGCGGAGAGATACCGTGCCGCCTCGCCGATGTTGACCCGGCTGCGGTCAAACACGCCGCAGTTCTTGCAGTTCTTCATCACGATGTTCACGGCCTCCCGGTTCTCGTCCAGGAACACGCACCGGGCCGCACCCCGGCTCAGGGCCTCGATGCCCAGCTGGCCGCTGCCTGCGTAGAGGTCGAGCACCCGGGCACCGGGCAGGTCGAACTGGACGATGCTGAACATGGCCTCCTTGACCTGATCCATCGTCGGGCGGGTGATCTCGGTGCCGGGCAGGGCTTCCAGCCTGCGGCCCCGTGCTTCTCCTGCAATAACGCGCATGTATCTGCCTCCTTCTCCCGCTGTCCGGGCCCCCTGCCCGGCCAGCAGCTGTTTCGTATTTTCGTATCTCCATATTATCGTCAAAACGCAACTCTTTGTCAAGGGCACGCGTTGCACTCAGGGTGCAATTGTGCTAAAATCAGGGCAAAGCGCCCCATGTGCGGCGCGTTTTGCCAAAAAAGGAGAGTATCTGCTTATGAAAGTCCTGCTCATCAACGGCAGCCCCCACGAGAAGGGCTGCACCTATACCGCCCTGTCCCTGATCGCCGGGGAGCTGAACGCCAGCGGCATCGAGACCGAGATCCTGAACGTCGGCACAAAGCCGGTGGGCGGCTGCATCGGCTGCGGCGGCTGTGCCGCCGGTAAGGGCTGCGTGTTCGGCGGCGTGGTCAACGAGGCCATCGAAAAGGCCAAGACCGCCGATGCCTTTGTGTTCGGCACACCTGTCCACTATGCGTCCGCCTCCGGCAACATGACCAGCTTCATGGACCGTCTGGCCTACGCGGGCGGCAAGTATCTGGCCTACAAGCCCGCCGCCATCTGCGCTTCGGCCCGCCGCGCCGGCACCACCACCACGCTGGACCAGCTGGTAAAGTACCCCGAGTTCTTCCACATGCCGCTGGTCAGCGGCTCCTACTGGCCCATGGTCCACGGCTCCAAGCCCGAGCAGGTGCTGGAGGATGAAGAGGGCTGTGCCGTGATGCGGGAGCTGGGCCGCAACATGGCCTGGCTGCTCAAGTGCATCGAACTGGGCAAAGCAAACGGCATCACCCACCCTGAAAATCCCCGCCGCCCCATGACCAATTTCATCCGCTGAGTTTCCCCTCGCTCCCGCCTGCCCGGCGGGGGCTTTTTCGTTGACAAATCGCACAATATCTATTATCTTTTTTCATTTACTTCCTCAATTCCCATTAAAAGGATTTTATGATATACTGTATTCACAATCCAGTGAGGGTTGAATTATTATTTTATCAAAGGAGGCCATCACTATGAGAAAGCTTATCACCTGTTTACTTTCTGGAGTTTTAGTTGGTTCCATGTTGCTCGCTCCCGCATCAGCTACAACAACTTCTGTCATTTCTGATGACCCTTCTATCGACAACTCTAGCGTTGTTCCTTATGCTTCTCTTTGCGACGAATGTGGCATTGGTCAAGTCCGGTACAATACCAAAACAGAAGGTCCTTGGATTTTCAATCGGTATGTCGAATGCCTTTCCGGCGATCCTCAATATCGTGATAAGGAGTATTATCGCGATTTAACCAAGTACTATCTCTGTGATCATTGTGGAAGCGGCTTTGGCGACGCTGTCCGTGAAACGAAGGTTGAGCATGAACACGGCTGGTAATTAGCTTTTGCTTATTCACTTATAGTACTTTATAATCCTTGCATTCTGCTCCCGCCTTTCCGGCGGGAGCGTTTTTTTGTCGTCAATCCGCATAAAAGGAGCTCTCTTTTTTCTGTTCCTCTCACAATTTTCTCTTTCTGCGATCCATGCTATAATGAAGATGAGATCAGAGAAGTTCACCCCCATACTTTCTCAAAAAGGAGGCGTTTACCATGAAAAAGATTCTTTCCGCATTTTTCGCCGCTTTTCTTCTGGCAAGTCTATGTGCTCTTCCCACATTCGCAGCGTCTCAGGTTCGTTCCACAAATGCTGCAACAACTGCCGAACCTGCGGTCCTCGTCTGTGAATATTGCGGACAGAGCGATATGATTTGTGTGGATGAGTATTATGCTTCCTGGTATACAGTCAATTTTATTCCTTGTCAGGGACGCGACCCCCGATATAATGATTCGGTCGAGAATCGCACTCATGTTGAAATTTATCAATGTCAATCCTGTAAGTTTGGCACCAGCGTAGTTTCTACGGAAGAGCAGATTTCCCACAAGCACCCCGCCATGCGTGCCTACGACCTTCCCAGATTCTGATATTTCCCTTGCGCCTCTGCCCTTGCCGGCGGGGGCGTTTTTGATTTTAACAGCTTTTTCTGCAAAAACGGAAAAAATAAGGGACGGAGTGCTTTTTTCGTTCACAACTTTGTGGTAGCATAAGGGTAAGAATTATTTTGTGCAGAGCGATGGAGACAGGCTATGGAACACTACGATTGGAACGACGGCTGGCTGTTTGCCCCCACCTTTGATCCCGCCATCGTCCGCCCCGAATGCACCGGGGTGGAGCTGGAGCCGGTGCGCTTGCCCCACACGGTCAAAACGCTGCCCTACAACTATTGCAACGAGAACGAATACCAGCGGGTGTCCGGCTACCGGCGGGAGTTTTTTGCGCCCAAAGAGTGGCAGGGCCGCACGGTACTGCTGACCTTTGGAGCCGTGGCCCACGATGCCACTGTGTTCTGCAACGGGCGGCGGGTGTTCCACCACGGGTGCGGCTACACCGCCTTTACTGTGGACCTGACCGAATCGCTGCTGCTGGGCCAAAAAAATGTGGTGGCTGTCCGGTGCGACAGCCGGGAGGACCTGAACATTCCCCCCTTCGGCGGGCAGATCGATTTTCTGACCTACGGCGGCATCTACCGGGCCGTCAGTCTGGACGTGAAGGAGCCCGCCTACCTGCGCGACATCTTCATCGAGGCGCAGGCCGAGGGCGATTTCCGCATCTATTCCTCCACAGTGGGCGAGACCATCGGCTGCACCCTGCAGGCCGAGATCCGCAGCCCCGCCGGGAGCAGAGCCCTGTACAGCGGTGAACTCAGCCTGCCCATTGTGGGCACCCTGAACGGCGTGCACCCCTGGAGCGTGGAACACCCCTTCCTCTATACCCTGACCGTCCGGCTCATCCGGCCCGGCACCAGCGGCCTGCCCGACCGGGTGCTGGACGAAAAGAGCACCCGGTTCGGCTTCCGCACCATCCAGTTCGTGGCCGGGGGCTTTTATCTGAACGGCCAGCGGGTGGAGCTGCGGGGCCTGAATCGGCATCAGAGCTACGCCTATCAGGGCTATGCCATGCCGGACAGCATTCAACAGCTGGATGCCCAATTGTTGAAAAAGCAGTTGGGCTGCAATGCAGTGCGCACCAGCCACTACCCCCAGAGCCCGGCTTTTCTGGATGCCTGCGATGAGCTGGGCCTGCTGGTGTTCGTGGAGATGCCCGGCTGGCAGCACATCGGGGATGAAGCCTGGCAGGCCCAGGCATTGCAGAACTGCCGCGAGATGGTCTGCCAGTGCCGCAATCACCCCAGCGTGTTCCTGTGGGGCGTGCGGGTGAACGGCAGTTCCGACAACGAGGCCTTTTACAAGCGCACCAACGAGGCCGTCCATCGGCTGGACCCCACCCGCCCCACCGGCGGCGTGCGGATCGCCCGCAAGAGCCAGCTGCTCGAGGACGTTTATGCCTACAACGATTACTCCTATTCCGGCCGCGGCCCGGGCTGCGAGCCCCGGTCTGCCGTTACGCCCGATCTCCGCAAGGGCTACCTCATCAGCGAGTTCGGGGGCCAGCAGTTCCCGGCCAAAGCCTTTGACGACGAGCCGCACCGGCTGGCACAGGCTCTGCGCCACGCCGCCGTCCTCAACGATGCCATTGCCCAGCAGGGCGTGGCCGGTGCCCTTGGCTGGTGCATGGCCGATTACAACACCCACCGTGAGTTCGGCAGCGGCGACCGCATCTGCTACCACGGCGTGACGGACCTGTTCCGCAACCCGAAGCTCTCTGCCGCCGTCTACGCAAGCCAGAAAACGCCCCGCTCCCCTTCGGACGTGGTGTTCGAGGTCTCTTCCAGTATGGCGCTGGG
>NZ_JAFREK010000109.1:0-1090 GCF_017377535.1 Faecalibacterium sp. Marseille-Q4137 | reverse complement strand
GAACCGGTTGAGCTGCACACCGCCGGAGGTGACCGGCATGCCCGATGCCAGCACTGCGGCGCGGGCGATGTCGCCGCCCTGGTTGCCCACCGGTGAGACGCAGCCCAAGATGACGTCGCTGATCAGGTTCTCGTCGAGGTCGGGATGGCGCTTGCGCAGCTCGTCGATCAGGCCGACGACCAGGCTCAATGGCTTGACTTCGTGCAACGATCCGTTCTTTTGTTTGCCGCGCGGGGTGCGGATGGCCTCGTAGATGAAGGCTTCTTCGGACATGTCGATTTCCTGTTCCACAAATTCCACAAAAGGGGGTTTGGATCCTTCTTCAAGACTAGGTCCCGTACCGGCACCCTAACAGGGCCCCCGGCCAACCTGTTGGTTGGGCAAGGTATCGCTGCGGCGCGCATCGTCGCCCGGATAGGCTCGACCGCCATGACGGTGTCGCGGCTGCGGCCGTATGCGACCACGGTGTTCGCCGAAATGTCCGCGCTGGCCACCCGTATCGGCGCGGTCAACCTGGGACAGGGCTTTCCCGACGAGGACGGCCCGCCGAAGATGCTGCAGGCCGCCCAAGACGCCATCGCCGGCGGCGTCAACCAGTACCCGCCCGGCCCTGGAAGCGCTCCGCTACGGCGGGCCATCGCCGCCCAGCGGCGGCGCCATTTCGGCGTCGACTACGACCCCGAGACCGAGGTGCTGGTCACGGTCGGAGCCACCGAGGCCATCGCCGCAGCGGTGCTCGGACTGGTCGAACCGGGCTCGGAGGTGTTGCTGATCGAGCCGTTCTACGACTCCTACTCGCCGGTGGTGGCGATGGCCGGCGCCCACCGCGTGACCGTACCGCTGGTGCCCGATGGCCGCGGCTTCGCCCTAGACGCCGACGCGCTGCGACGCGCGGTGACCCCGCGAACTCGGGCGCTGATCATTAACTCGCCGCACAATCCGACCGGTGCGGTGCTGAGCGCGACGGAACTCGCAGCCATCGCCGAGATCGCGGTGGCGGCGAACCTTGTGGTGATCACCGACGAGGTGTACGAGCACCTAGTGTTTGACCACGCCAGACACCTGCCGCTGGCGGGTTTCGACGGCATGG
>NZ_JAFREK010000108.1:0-1180 GCF_017377535.1 Faecalibacterium sp. Marseille-Q4137 | reverse complement strand
AGGATATGTTGTTTTGTTGTCGATAATCTATCCTAAATATATTGCAAGTGATTTTTCGAAAGAATTCATTATTACGCTCATCTGGGTTCTAGCTTGTAACACCTTCTTTCAATATTTTCTTTCGATTACATATAGATTACTGCTTAATGCAGACAAAAAAGTAGCATTTGTTTCTTTTGTTCAGGCATTTGCTGTGATTCTAAATATAATATGCGTTGTTGTGTTTACAATAAAATTCAGAAACATAGTTATAACAAAAGCAATAAGTGCAGCAGTGTTTTTGATTCAGCCGATTTTATATCGAATTTATGTAAAAAAAGAGTACAAGATTGATTCGGAAGACGGAATGGATGAATTCACCCAATCACATCGTTGGGATGGATTGGGAATTAATACAGCATATTTCATTCATTCTAACACGGATATTATTATCCTTACTATTTTTACATCTTTAACCGATGTTTCAATATATGCAATCTATCTTTTGATAGTAAATGCATTGAAGAATCTGATTGGATCTATATCAACTGCGCTGACACCATCATTCGGTAGTGTTTTAGCGTCAGGCAATTCGAAGCAAGCAAATGAATTTTTTGATGCATATGAGCTCATCGTTTGTTTAATTACAACAATTTGTTTCACCTGTGGAATGATTCTTGTGACGCCATTCGTTGATGTGTATACAATGAACATTCATGATGCAAATTACCATCAGGTCCTTTTTGGAATTCTGTTAATGATTTCTGAAATGATATATTGCTATAGAGATCCATATGTTTCAGCTTCTTATGCAGCTGGTCATATTAAGCAAGTTTCAAAGTACGCTTACGTTGAAGCTGGTATTAATATTGTTCTATCTGTAATATTGGTTAGACGCTTTGGATTAATAGGTGTTGCAATCGGCACTTGCATTAGTATGGCCTATAGAATGCTTATGCAAGTGAATTATTTGAAAAGCAATATACTGAATAGACCATGGCATATATTTGTTAAGCTGTTATTGATAAATATAATTAGCGCAGTGATATCCACAGTTGTTTCTTTTAAGTTCATTGATCTTCATGTGCTTAATTATTTTCAGTGGCTAATAGTTGCTGTTAAAGTGTTTTTAATTGTTGTATCTAGTGAAATCTTGTTGCTTTTTCTCTTTGATAGAAAAGATTTAAGTTTACTTTTGGAC
>NZ_JAFREK010000107.1:0-1180 GCF_017377535.1 Faecalibacterium sp. Marseille-Q4137 | reverse complement strand
GCAAGCAGATCGCCAAGATTGCTTCTGGTCTGGCCAAACCCGACGGCATTCGGGTAGTCCGGCACGCTGAAGAGCAAGCGCTTCTCAGCGGATTGCCGGTACGACGGCTGTGGGGCATCGGCCCGGTCGCCGAGGAAAAGCTGCATCGGCTCGGCATCGAGACGATCGGGCAGCTGGCCGCGCTGAGCGATGCCGAGGCGGCCAACATCCTAGGCGCGACGATTGGGCCCGCGCTGCACCGGCTGGCCCGTGGCATCGACGACCGCCCAGTGGTGGAGCGCGCCGAAGCCAAGCAAATCAGCGCCGAGTCCACGTTCGCCGTCGATCTGACCACCATGGAGCAATTGCACGAGGCGATCGACTCCATCGCTGAGCACGCGCACCAACGCCTGCTGCGCGACGGCCGCGGCGCCCGCACCATCACGGTGAAGCTAAAGAAATCCGACATGAGCACGCTAACCCGCTCGGCGACGATGCCCTACCCGACGACCGACGCCGGCGCGCTGTTTACGGTGGCCCGCCGGCTGCTGCCGGATCCACTGCAAATCGGGCCAATTCGTCTTCTGGGTGTTGGGTTTTCGGGTTTGAGCGACATTCGCCAGGAGTCGTTGTTTGCCGACTCGGACTTGACGCAGGAAACGGCGGCAGCGCATTACGTCGAAACACCGGGAGCGGTCGTGCCGGCCGCGCACGACGCCACGATGTGGCGGGTCGGCGATGACGTCGCCCACCCTGAGCTTGGGCACGGCTGGGTGCAGGGAGCGGGCCACGGCGTGGTCACCGTGCGGTTCGAAACGCGTGGTTCAGGCCCGGGCTCGGCGCGGACGTTCCCCGTCGACACCGGCGACATCAGCAACGCCAGCCCGCTTGACAGCTTGGACTGGCCGGACTACATCGGCCAGCTATCGGTCGAGGGGTCCGCCGGCGCCTCAGCCCCAACGGTCGATGACGTCGGCGACCGGTGAGTTGGCCGCCAGCGCGGCCATTAGCAGCACCCGGGCCTGGGACGGCGGCAGTCGCGGTACCATCACCGCGCCAGCCTCCACCAGGTCGTGCCCGGGACCATAGCCTGCGCCGACCCGCGCGCCGGCGACCCGGGTAGACACCGCGATCACCACCGGATCGCTCCCGTCTCGACAGTGGCGACGGACTCCCTCGATCACGGCGGCCCCGGCATTGC
>NZ_JAFREK010000106.1:0-1348 GCF_017377535.1 Faecalibacterium sp. Marseille-Q4137 | reverse complement strand
CCGCCAGACGGTTTATTTAGAACGAGGTTACAAGAGCAAAGAAGTCTGTGGTCCTGAACAGCATCGAAATAAATACGCCGGAGGTATCAAAATGGTTTGTGTTGGAATTGACGTTGCCAAGGATAAGCACGACTGCTGTATTCTCGACTCGGACGGAACGATTCGTGCCGACTGCATTACCATCCCCAATAACATGGATGGCTTCAAGCAGCTGCTTCAGACGATTCGAGACTGTACAAAAAAGTCAGACAAAATAAAAGTAGGACTTGAGGCTACCGGACATTACAGCTACAACATTCTTGGATTTCTTCTTGACAATGACCTGGCCGTCTATGTCATGAATCCTTTGCACACCAACCTGTACCGAAAAAGTCTCAGCCTTCGCAAAACCAAAACCGATCGTGTGGATGCAAGAACGATTGCAACTATGCTATTGTCCGATGTAGACCTCAAGTCCTACACGGATACAGCATACCATAACGAAGAGTTAAAGTCACTAACAAGATACCGATTCGATAAGGTTCGTGAAAGAGCCAAGCTGAAGCAGTCAGTGTCCAGACTGGTCACGATTCTGTTTCCAGAACTGGAGAAGCTCGTTCCCTCTCTCCATATTGCTTCGGTTTATGCGCTCCTCAGTGAATATCCCGGTGCAAAACAGATTTCAGAAATTCATCTCACCAAGCTGACAAACCTTCTTGCGACAGCATCCAAGGGTCGTTATGGCAAAGATAAGGCTATCCAGATTCGAGATGCTGCCAGAACTTCCATTGGTTCCGTTATGCCTGCTAAATTTCTGGAACTGAAGCATACCATTAAACTCATTCGGGAACTCACCTCCGAGATTGATGAAATTGAAGTTTCTATTCAGAAAATCATGGATGAACTGAATCCACCGATTCTTTCTATTCCCGGTGTCGGTATCCAGTCAGCAGCCATGATTCTTGCTGAAATCGGTGATTTTTCCAACTTTGAATCTCCTGACAAAATCCTTGCTTACGCTGGCTGCTCTCCATCTACATACCAGTCCGGAAAACTTACAAACTGTTACGCTCACATGGAGAAGCGTGGTTCTCGTTATTTGCGATATGCCCTCTACAACGCAACCAAGTACGTCTGCCACTGGAATCCCGTCTTTGCTGAATATCTTGCCAAGAAACGTGCTGAAGGAAAGCACTACAATGTTGCCTTATCCCATGCCACGAAGAAACTTGTGCGGCTAATCTATGCCTTGCAGAAATCTGGCAAAGCATATCTTGTAGCTGCCTGATTCTCTCCAGAGCCTGAGCCAAATCCAAGAACAACTTAGCTGGCGCAGCGAACCCTTGACAAACCGAAGCATTCAAATGCT
>NZ_JAFREK010000105.1:0-1363 GCF_017377535.1 Faecalibacterium sp. Marseille-Q4137 | reverse complement strand
TACCGACAACAAAATTACCTTGAATCGTTTGATATTTCGAAACGACGGCTTATTTGACGGAGATGAAATCGGCCAACTGTTCCATTGTTTCTCTCTTCAACTCCAACGAAGGATGAACATACCGGTTCATTGTGATGGTAACAGATGAATGCCCCAAAATCTCACTCAGAGTTTTGATGTCGATTCTCGCTTCCACACAACGGGTAGCGAATGTGTGCCGAAGAACATGAAAATTTCGATTTTCTAGACCACATGCCATGAGAATCTTATGAAACCGGCGCTGAACGCAGCGTGGTTCAATCAGCCTAGATGACGAGCCACTCAGAAAGTAACCGGTCTTGCCTAACGGGTACATATTCAGATATTCAAACAACATATGCGAAACCGGAATCGTCCGATTTGCAGAGCTGCTTTTGGGGGATGAAATGAGTATATGTGTTTTTTGAGATTCAGGTATTCGAGTCTGAATGCGCTGCATCGTTTGGCAAATACAAAGATTTCTCTCAGAAAGAGAAATCTTGTCCCATGTCAACGCACACAGCTCTCCGATTCGGATACCAGTGAACAGACATAAGAGGATGCCGAGATTCAGACAATCGGGGTGGCCTATTAGATATTTCTGAAGCGTCAACTGTTCGGACAAGCTCAAAACGGGCAAGGGTTTCGGTGTTTGTTTTATCCGTATGTCAAAAATCGCAGAGTCTACTGGTATGTTCTGAGCCTTTGCGTAATGCAAGATACGGCGAAGAACAGAAAGAATGTCAGAAACCGTTTTAGTCGAAAGAGCTGTTCCATCCCTTTTACCATGTGTTTCAATCTCTTTACAAAAATCCAGCACATGTTCCTTCGTAATGCTCTCGATTTTTGCTGTCTGGAAATACGGCATCAGATAACACCTTATTAGAGTGCGATAACGGATATAGGTTGACTCTTTAAAGCTTGTTGAAAAGGTATCAAGCCACTCTATAGAGAAGAACTCAAAGACTGAACCTTTACTCATCTCTTTAGAATTAGGGGCGTTGCCTTGAAGTCGAATCACATCCTGCAAACGGTTACGTGCTTCGTGATACGATGATGCATACAAATAGCCATATAAAGGTTTACCTTGAGCGGTTCGCGACTTTATGTAGCGTGCTTCCCACCGGCCATCCTTTCTTTTGTAGATGTTCAATCCTTTCCTTGACATCGAAATCTTCCTTTCTCTTTTGTCGACGGCTTATTGGACGGAGTATACAATTAAATTTTATTATTTTTGGCAAAATCGTCGATTGTCTCTAACATTTTTCTGCATCTTCTCAGGTTTTGAGCCTCTTTCTCTTGACCGTATGAATGATTAGCGGTAAAATTTAGTTGAAAAATCCTG
>NZ_JAFREK010000104.1:0-1259 GCF_017377535.1 Faecalibacterium sp. Marseille-Q4137 | reverse complement strand
CCGGGCGGCCGCTTCCGCGCTGGTTTCGCTGGCCCGCATTAACCACGCGAGGTACGGCGCGTGGGCGGCCACATAAGCCGCGGCGCTGGGCCCCTGCCAAGCGCCGGTCTGCACGGCGCCCAGCAGCCCTATGAGCTCGTCGGCGACCGCGGCGTATTCGGCGCTCAGCGACGACCACACCCCGGCCGCCGACAACACCGAGCCCGGCCCCGGCCCGCTGCTGAGCAACGCCGAATGCACCTCGGGCGGCGAGGCCATCCACAGCGTCATAGCCGTAAACACCACAGAGGACTGATGAACATGATTTTCATTACCACTATTCCACACCACGGCGCGCCGCAATGCAAGTCCCAGCCGGACACCAGCGAACGCTCGGCGCCGGCCCACGGGTGCTGCCAGCTCCCGTCGGCCGACGCGCCGACCGCATAAATGTGGGAGATATTTTGGGAAATACCAAATCCCTTTCCCGGGCCGGAGTTATTCTGTAGCCCGCCGATTTTTGCTGGTGACGTTCCCCGGGTCGGCATGACAGAGCGGTCATGCGTATTGGGAGGTGTCAGATGTCGTTTGTGATTGCGGCGCCAGAGGTTATCGCGGCAGCGGCAACGGATTTAGCCAGTCTCGAGTCGAGCATCGCCGCGGCCAACGCGGCCGCGGCGGCCAACACCACAGCACTGCTGGCCGCGGGTGCCGATGAAGTCTCGACGGCGGTTGCGGCGCTGTTCGGCGCCCACGGCCAGGCCTATCAGGCGCTCAGCGCGCAGGCGGCGACGTTTCATATCCAGTTTGTGCAGGCCTTGACCGCGGGCGCGGGCTCGTATGCGGCCGCCGAGGCCGCCAGCGCCGCGTCCATAACCAGTCCGCTGCTCGACGCGATCAACGCGCCCTTCCTGGCGGCGTTGGGGCGCCCGCTGATCGGTAACGGCGCCGACGGGGCGCCGGGGACCGGGGCCGCCGGCGGGGCCGGCGGATTGTTGTTCGGCAACGGCGGCGCGGGCGGGTCCGGCGCGCCCGGCGGGGCCGGCGGATTGTTGTTCGGCAACGGCGGCGCCGGCGGCCCCGGCGCGTCCGGCGGCGCGCTGGGCTGATCGGCAACGGCGGTAACGGCGGTAAGGGGGGGCTTGGGGTCCCGCCGGGTGTCGGTGGTACCGGCGGCGCCGGGGGGCTGCTGCTCGGCCTGGATGGGTTGACGTAGGCGGCGGCCCGCAGCCCGCCGGGCTCCACGTCATCTGGCGCTGCTGGCAGACCAACGCTCCCTA
>NZ_JAFREK010000103.1:0-1437 GCF_017377535.1 Faecalibacterium sp. Marseille-Q4137 | reverse complement strand
GATAAGGGCTGCGCATAAACTACTTCATACATATTGCTTCGATAATCTCTAATAAGCAATAAAAGGAATAGTGGAAAAATCAAAAAGGCAGATATTCCTTGCACATAAGTAATATATTTCTCCATTAAAATAGGACTATATCCTTTTGTACCTAGTTCTGCTTGAATATTACTGTTTACTTCATCCACAGTACCCAACCGATTTCCAAATTGGCTTTTGCTTGCCATCAGCCAAGGAAATATATAGCTATTATCTTTCATAGCTAAATAAATGTCATCAAAGGTATAGTTATCATCTTTGAGCATTGTCAGTACCGGTTCAAATTCTTTTGCATTTTCATCAGATATAGTTCCAGCAGAGATCATTTGCTCCAAATACTGACTTGTCTTCTCTTTTAGCTCTTCGTCCGTGTTGGACACATCAATAAAATCTCGTTCACCAGCACGATCTAGTGCCTGTATATCGCTTTCGCTGTTCACTGGTATGTGGAAGACTTCACTCATTTGCGTAAAAGAGAATACTGTGAGCAACACTAAAGTGATGATAAATGGAAAGCTTGTAATTTGTTTTTTTGATTCAAACCATATTAGCTTAATAGCGTCCATCATTTTCCCCCCTTAATAGTTGTCAAATAAACATAGACTTCTTCTAATGTAGGCTTATATGGTATGCTGCTTGGCTCTGCATCATTTTCACATATTACAGTAGCCCGTACTTGCGTATCATCTCGCTTAAAGGAAATCACCGTATGACTTTCTTCAAACTTGTGTAATTCATCTTTTGTATTGAATCTAGCCTCATAAATTTTCCCTTGCACTGACTTTAACAAATCTTCTATGCTGCCAGAGTATAGTAGTTTCCCGTTGTCCAGGATCGCCAACTTATCACATATATACTCTATATCTTCTATAATGTGAGTTGAGAATAAAACAGTATTCTTTTCAGCATATTCGTTTAACAATTTTCGTATTTTTATTCTCTCTTCAGGATCAACTCCTACAGTGGGCTCATCTACTATTAAAACTGGCGGATTACCAAGTATAGCTTGAGCAAGCCCTACCCGCCGTTTCATACCTCCAGATAATTCTTTATATTTTTTCTTTCGCTCATTATATAAATTTACCTTTTCCAGTGTTTCTCCGATGGTTTTCTTATCAAAATCACGCATAATACATATATACTCCATGATTTCAGAAACGGTAAATTCTTTATAAAATCCAAATTCTTGAGGTAAATAACCAATACTGCGCTTGATTTGAGTTTTATTTGCCGGAGTAATGTCCATACCTAATATAGATGCAGTTCCCCCTGTTGGTTCAATAAGTGTCGTTAATATTCTCATAAGGGTAGTCTTTCCAGAGCCGTTTCGTCCTAATAGTCCAAAGATTCCAGTATCAATAGAGAGCGAAACATTATTTAATGCAGTAACTTTATTAC
>NZ_JAFREK010000102.1:0-1683 GCF_017377535.1 Faecalibacterium sp. Marseille-Q4137 | reverse complement strand
CGGTCAGGCTCTTCCTGAATCAAAGTGCAGGCTGCGATCTCGCTCATTCCTGTCCTCTCTTTCTAGTTCAATATGTCGATTATTCAGCAAAAAATACTATATGTAAAGTGTGATGGTCTTTTTCGGGGACCATCTCACTTGCCAAAGGAGATATTTGAGCTTAGAACTTCATCGGCAGTGCGTCTTTCCTGCACTTGCCGTTGTAGGTGGTGTAGATGGGGTAAACGTACCGCCGCCAGCCCGGAAGCTTGGCGGGGTTATCCCGGCTGACACGGTAGAGCTCCATGGGATGGACGCCGCTCAGCGCACGGACAAGCCGCTCCTCGCTGTACTGCCCATGATACAGCTGCACAAAGTACATCACGCCCCGCAGGACAGCCGCCCGGAAGGAATCCGGTTTGCCCTCCCACGCTTCCACGATGTGCCGCAGAGCTTCGCAGTAGATCTCTTCGCCCAGCTGGTCGTACAGCTTCAGCGCCGTGCCCACGCAGCCGATGCGGTAGTCGCTCAGCTGCATACTGTCGTAGTTGAGGGACAGCCCCACCCGGTTGGTGGCTGCAACAAACGCCTTGGAGGGCGCATCGCCGCCCACCACCTTGGCGCGCAGCTTGATGCCCGCCGACAGGGGTGCAGAGTGACCGTTCTGCTCCGCAAAGAGCAGGGCTTCCTGCTCCATCGTCAGACCGGTGTAGACCTTGCAGAGGATCGGGCGGTCCTCGCCGCCGTTGAGGAGGATGCAGCCCTCGATGGTGTGCTGACCGTCCATTACATAGTACCTGCCGTTGCGGAAGCTGACCTTCGGCTCGTTAACGATGTACTCGTTGAAATCCCTTGCAATCAGCTCCACCCTCTTGCGCTCTACGCCCCGCTGGTAGATCTCGCGGGGATAGATCAGCTTGCTGCTGTGGATGACCGAAAGCTGGTACGGCGGGTTGATACCAATGAAAGTATTGTTGTCGTTCAGGCGCATCGCATTTCCTCCTTGATTCTCCAAATGTACTTCTCAGCTTCTTCTAAGATCTCAGTCACCTGCTGCTTACGCTTCGGGCTGGTGAGCAGGCTGGGATTGAAGGTGAAGCTGTATTCCAACCGCTGGATCATGGCATGAACCGCGGATTGCAACTCGGTGTACAGCATCATTTCCTCGATGCTTCCGGCGTTCTCAAAGGACGACCGGATGGGCGTATAGGGGTAGACAGGCGGTTTGCCATCCACCACCTCAGGCGGCGCATAAACCGCCGTAGAGCGCCGGATAGGCTCTATCTGCTGGATGCTGCCCATAGGGTTCAGCGCAAGGCTGATGCGAACTGCATCATCGACCCGGCGCATCTCCTCCGGGGTCAGATGCCCCAGATACTTCAGTGCCCGGCTTTTGTCGATGGTGAAGATCTGCTCTGCCTGCACAACAGACGGCATATTCAACCCTGCGTTTTCCAACAGGCAGTGGGTCGGCTGATTTACTTTCTTTTCCGCCTTGCTTGTCATGGTCGCAACGATCAGGGTTGGAGAGTGGTAATTGCCCACGTCATTCTGAAGAATGACCGCCGGGCGGTCACCGTGCTGTTCCGAGCCGGTGCTCGCCCCGAAATGGGTGAAGAAGATGTCTCCGCGTTGGAAGTTCCAGTTTTGCTGCAAAATTGTACCTCCATGTTGTTATGTGCAAAGCCCGCTGCCGGATGTTCC
>NZ_JAFREK010000101.1:0-1727 GCF_017377535.1 Faecalibacterium sp. Marseille-Q4137 | reverse complement strand
ATATAAATGGTTCCCATCACCCTAAAAAATTTCGATGTAGTATTTATAATTTTACTAACTCTTTTTTGATCATTTTCATAGAGTGGCCTATAAAGGATTGACATAATAACACTGCCAACGCCACCTTCTAACAATGTTATATAATTCAAAAATTGATTTACTGATGAGACCAAACCATTTACAGATGATCCGAAATACGAGAGCGTAATTTTAGGGATTATAAAACCGCTTATCATTGTTAGAACTTGCAAGAATAGCGCCGCTACTACATTAAGTTTCAATACATTTTTCTTCATAATGTTATTTTTCACACACTATCTTTGCAATTCGCTCACAAGCATGTCCATCACCATAGGGATTGCTTGCCTTGCTCATAGCATCATACTCTGCCTTGTCAGACAGCAAACGGCTGAACTCCCGATAAATGGTTTCCTCCTCGGTTCCGACCAGCTTCAATGTGCCAGCAGCAATTCCTTCCGGACGCTCTGTTGTGTCCCGCATAACCAGAACCGGCTTGCCCAAAGAAGGTGCCTCCTCCTGAATGCCGCCAGAATCAGTCAGGATCAAATAGCTGCGGCTCAGGAAGTTATGGAAATCCAGCACGTCCAGCGGCTCAATAATATGGATTCGGTCATCGTCGCCCAGATACTCATTGGCAATTTCTCGCACCACCGGGTTCATGTGAATGGGATAAATTGCCTTCACGTCCGGATGCTCGTCCATCACGCGGCGGATTGCCTTAAACATATGCCGCATCGGCTCACCCAGATTCTCTCGGCGGTGGGCTGTGATCATAATCAAACGGCTGCCATCAGCCCACTCCAACTCCGGGTGGGTGTAATCCGCTCTAACCGTCGTTTTTAGTGCATCAATGGCAGTGTTTCCTGTTACATAGATGCTCTCCGGATCCTTACCTTCCTTCAGCAGATTCTGCTTAGAGAGCTCAGTGGGGGCGAAATTATACTGACTGATGATTGAAACCGCCTGCCGGTTGAACTCTTCCGGGTAGGGGCTGTAAATGTTATAGGTACGCAGTCCGGCTTCCACATGTCCGACCGGAATCTGCAAATAGAAACAGGCCAATGCCGTCACAAAAGTCGTGGACGTATCGCCATGCACCAGCACGACATCTGGCTTCACCTCTTCCAGAACAGTTTTGATATGCTCCAGAATATTCACCGTCACATCAAACAGGGTCTGCTTGTCCTTCATAATGGACAAATCGTAATCCGGAACAACCGAGAACGCTTCCAGCACTTGATCCAGCATCTGCCGGTGTTGGCCGGTCACGCAGACAATCGTCTCAATACTTTGATGTTTCTTTAATTCATTGACCAGCGGGCACATTTTAATTGCTTCGGGGCGAGTACCGAACACCAGCATTATTTTTTTCATTATCTCTCTCCTACTTTTCCTTCTTTGTGATCATTTTTTCATTTTCTTGTCAATCATCTTCGAAACAATCTTTGCTCTAACACTCCATGTATTCGATTCAAGAAACCTATTTTTTTCCTCTATTGAATACTTAATTTCTGTTCCAAAAGCAGCTTTCTTTATTGCATCAATATACGAGATGTAGTCAGAATAGAAATACACAAACTTCGAGAATCTTTCGACCTCTGGATATTTTACGCACACAATATTTTTATCAAAATTGATATATTCATATAATTTCACAGGATCGACAGATAAAATCAAGTCATCGACAACAAAAGGCATAATAAAGG
>NZ_JAFREK010000100.1:0-1821 GCF_017377535.1 Faecalibacterium sp. Marseille-Q4137 | reverse complement strand
GCCGCTTTCAGAAGTCATTCTTTCCGGCGGCCCTTGGCGCTCAAGTATAATACCATATCCATGAGCTTCTGTCAACACCTTTTTGCATCTTTTTTGAGTTTTTTCTATATTTCTTGAATTTGTTTCATTTCCCTGGCCGGGTGTTTCTTTTTTATCCCATAAACAGCACAAAGCCCCGCGCGCAAACGCAGGGCTTTGAAATACAAATGATTACAGTTCTCCCCGGCCAGACAGCGCCCGGTACAGGGTCGTCTCATCGGTATACTCCAGGCTGGCACCCACGGGCAGGCCATAGGCCAGACGGGTGGTCTTGATGCCCAGGGGCTTGATGAGCTTTGCCAGATACATGGCCGTTGCCTCGCCCTCAACGGTGGGGTTCATGGCCATGATCACTTCCTTCACTTCACCGTCCCCCAGACGGGCCAGCAGTTCCTTGACCGTCAGCTGTTCGGCACCGATGCCATCCATGGGGCTGATGAGGCCGTGGAGCACATGGTACATTCCATGGTACTCCCGGGTGCGCTCAAACGCCTGCACATCACGGGGCGTTTCCACCACACAGATGACAGAGCGGTCCCGCTTGGCACTGGCACAGATGGGGCAGAGCTCGGCTTCGGTATAATTCTGGCAGACACGGCAGCGGTGGAGCTTGGTGTGGGCGTTCTGGATTGCACCCGCCAGTGCGGCGGCATCCTGATCCGACATGCTCAGTACCTGATAGGCCATCCGGGTCGCACCCTTCCGCCCAATGCCCGGGAACTTGCTGAATTCTTCGATCAGCTTTTCCAGCGGAGCTGCATTATAACCCATGGTGCTCCTCCACTTTGATCAAAGACCGGGAATGTTCAGGCCGCCGGTCAGTTTGCCCATTTCGGCCTCGGCAGTCTCATCCACCTGCTTGACGGTTGCATTGACGGCAGCAGCCACCAGGTCTTCCAGCATCTCAATATCATCGGGGTCCACGGCCTCAGGCTTAATGGTGATGCTCAGCACCTCGTGCTTGCCGTTCATCTTCACAGTGACCATCTCACCGGATGCACTGCCGGTGTACTCAGCAGCTTCCAGCTCTGCCTGCTTGGCCTTCATATCTTCCTGCATCTTCTGGGCCTGACGCATCAGGGAGTTCATATCGGGGCGGCCGAAGCCTGCGGGCATTCTTGCTTTCATGGTTGGTTCTCCTTTTATTTATCGTTTTTTGCGTTCACTATCCTCAATCGACACCTCCAGCCCCAGCTGTTCCAGCTTGCGGAGGGATTCCTCGGCGTTGGCCGAAGCGCGATTGACCGTCTTGGATTCATAGGGGCCGATGGGCACCGCCACACCGGACACCTGTGCGATCAGCTTTTTGATGAGCTTCTGGCTTTCCTTGTTGGCGCGGATAAAATCCCGGAAGGTCTTTCCGCCATCGATAAGCACCCGGGTACCATCAAAGTAACCCTTGGACTTTTTCAGGTAGGTATAGAGCATGGGATCCTGCTCCTGCAGGAGCTTGATGACCTCTGCCCATTGCGGGAAGGGATTGATCCCCTCCGCTGCCACCTTGCGGGGCTTGTTCAGCGCCGGGTCCGCCGTATATTCCGGCTTAGATTCCGGCTGAGGCTGGACCGCAGGCACTTCCTGCGCGGGAGCCGGAGGCGCTTCTCTCTGCGGCGGCGCAGCCGGGGCCGGCTCGTCCCAGGGGGGCGGGGCCTCCGAAGTTACCGGCGGTTCCTCCGGCAGGGGCGGCAGCTCTTCTTCCACAGAAGGTGGCGGCTCTCTCCTGGGGGGCGCCCCCGGACGGCGGGGCGGGTTCCCAGCGGGGGTCTTGCTGGGGTGCGGTGG